>JBPCWB010000447.1:0-14330 GCA_051009955.1 Hyphomicrobiaceae bacterium
GTCCAGGATCTCCGTCAACAGTTCACGATGCGTGAGGCGCTCGGGAAACCCACGAAAACGATCGTCGTCAATCAAGTCCGGCCGCTCGATGATCTTGCAGAACACCGGCCAGAAGTCCTGCTTGTTCAGCATCACGAAAATCCAACCGTCGCGGGTCCTGTAAAGCTGGCATGGAACCAAAGACGGGTGAGCCGAACGCGCAACACGGGCAGGCGCATATTCGCTGTTGAGCGCCCACGCTGCGAGATAGTTGAGATTGAAGACAGCAGTGTCGAAGAGACTGACGTCGATATCGCGCCCGACGCCGGTCTGCCGTGCAGACAACACTGCGCTGACCAAACCGAGCGCCATCGACAATCCGCCCATGTAATCGACGATCGACAGACCAAAGCGCGCCGGTACCGCGTCCGGTTCACCACACAACTGGAAATAACCCGCTTCCGCTTGCATCGGGTAGTCGTATCCAGGCCACGTGCGGCGCGAACCCTCGCGGCCGTAGGCCGAGCAGTGGGCACATACGATGGCCGGATTGGCGCCTTTGAAATCTTCGTAGGTGAGCCGCAATTTCGCCGGGACGTCGCCGCGGAGATTGTCGGCTGTTGCGTCAGCGCTGGCGACCAGCCGGTTCAGGACCGCCCGACCCCTGTCGCTGCGCAAATCCAGCGTAATGCTCTTCTTGTTGCGGTTGATGGCCTGAAAAAACAGGCTCGACGCACTGTCACTTTTCTGACCGTCGATGAAGTAAGGGCCAAGTTCACGGGCATAATCGCCAGGCGTCCCGGCCTGTTCGACCTTGATGACCTCGGCGCCCATATCGGCGAGATACTGCGTGCCGAAAGGTCCCGCCCCATATTGCTCGAACGCCAGTATGCGCAATCCGCTGAGTGGCAACATATCAGCGTGCCGCCTCTATGATCTGATCCACGACGCTGTGGCCGCGCTTGGCTGCAAGAAACGAGCGGACCATATTCATCACGATCACGCCATCCTGGTTCTTGCCGATATGGCGAACGCGCACGATGCCTTGCGTCGGCCGCGACTTGGACTCGCGCTTCCCGAGGATTTCGCTTTCGGCATAAAGCGTGTCGCCAACGAAAACCGGAGCAGGAATGGTGATCTCCTCCCACCCGAGATTGGCGATGGCCTTCTGACTGGTCCCGCTAACGCACATGCCGGCAACCAGGGCCAGCGTGAACGTCGAATTGACCAGCGGTTTGCCGAACTCTGATTTCGCCGCGTAGTTGGCATCGAAATGGATCGGGTGCGTGTTCATCGTTAGGTTTGTAAACCAGACGTTGTCCGACTCGGTCACGGTGCGGCCGGGCCAGTGCTCGTAGACGTCGCCAACTTCGAAGTCTTCGAAATACCTGCCAGGATCTTCGCGATAGCGTTGCGGGCCCACCTGCTTCAACCCATAGCCTTCAGCTGCCGTATCAAACTCCTCCACCACATCCGCCGAGCTCAATTTCCGCTTCCGCGTCGGCGTCCGATCCAGCGACCGTCGCCTGACGTATGCTCTGTCGATTCACGCGTCGGCTGCATCGAAACAACCCTTTACCTCAGCACGATTTGACCAGCGAGTATGTTTGCGAGACTTATCACATGGAGCATCATGGTTGTTGCACGGGCCGGATGGTGCAGCCACAGGGCCAACAAAGTGGTAGTGTTGGGCGCCCCGACGGTAGGCAAAGGTTTGCACTCGCCAGCGCCGCTGCAGGGCATTTCGTTTGTCTCCAGTCGCACTTGCCGCCGATTGCAATATGGTCGGTGCTCTTTAAAGCTTGAGACTCTGACTGACAGATTATCCTTCGACCAATGAGATAGGGAGACCACCATGGCTACAGCGGCACGGACAGCGATCATTACCGGCTCTGGTCGCAACATCGGCCGAGGTTGCGCCAAGGAACTTGCCCAGCGCGGCTTCAATGTCGTCGTGAACGGGTCAAGCAACACGGCCGCCTGTGAGCGCGTCGCCGACGAAGTCCGTCAGATCGGAACGGATGCCGCGGTCATCATGGCCGACATAGGCGATCAGGCCGCGGTGCAGACAATGGCACAATCGGCATTGAAGACCTTCGGGCGGATTGACGTCCTGATCAACAACGCCGCTGTGCGCCCGGGTGTGGCATTCCTGGAGATGAGCGACGAAGATCTGATGCACGTGATGACCACGAACTGCTATTCGGCAGTCTGGATGGCCCGGGCATTCTTGCCGGGAATGATCGACAACAAGTGGGGCCGCATCGTCAACTTCTCCGGTATGAACGCGCAACAGGGCACCGGCGGCCGGCCGCATGTGACGATGTCGAAGCATGCCGCGTGGGGCTTGACCAAGGCACTGTCGCGGGAATTTGCACCCCATGGCGTGACGGCCAACATCATCTCTCCTGGCACCTTTCCGGATGAGGATGAGGATGTTGCACAGTCCAGCCGGTTTCAGGCCCTGCTTCAGCAGACGCCGGTCGGCCGCCTGGGCACGGCTGACGACATCGCGACCCTTGTCGGGCTGCTGTGCTCGGATCAAGGCGGCTTCATCAACGGTCAGCTGCTGCAGGTGAATGGCGGCGTCGTCGGCTAGCGTATTCGTCCTGGTCAAGGCGCTGAACTGGACCATTCCCGAGCACGCGCACCTCAGACCATCGACAAACCATCAAGCTTCGGCCGGCCGCAAGGCTACTGGCGTCGACGTTGGCACGGTCGGGTAGGGGTAGAGTTCGTCGAAGGGTTTCGATCGACCGTCACTCTGCACGAGACGGACGTGATAGCGCTTGAGCAGGCGCGGATGCCGGGCACCGCACGAGTGCGCAATGACGCCAACGCCATAGCGCATTTTGCCGACGAAGTTCTTGACGCGGATGGACTTGTCCTCCGGATCCAGTCCGCGCTGCAAGCGCCGATCATGTGTGGTAATCCCGGTCGGGCACGTGTTCTTGTTGCACTTCAGCGCTTGAATGCAGCCGAGCGCAAACATGAAGCCACGGGCTGATGTTACGAAATCGGCGCCGGCACAGTAGGCCCAGGCGACCTCCGCCGGAGTGATCAACTTACCCGAAGCAATAATTTTGATGCGATCACGCAAACCATGCCGCATGAGCACATCGACCACCATCGGCAACGACTGCTTGATCGGCAGCCCGACGTTGTCCATGAGCGGCATCGGGGCGGCGCCAGTGCCGCCGTCACCGCTATCGATTGTGATAAAGTCCGGTGCACTCTCGATCCCGCGGGTTTGGATTTCGGCACACATATCGTCAAGCCAGCCGTAGGCACCGAGCACGCATTTGAAACCGACCGGCTTACCGGTGACGTCACGGACGTGCCCGATAAAGTCGAGAAGTTCCGTGTTGGAATCGACTTCGACGTGACGGTTTGGCGAAATCGAATCCGAATTGGCCTTGATGCCTCGGATCGTGGCGATCTCACGGGTGACCTTGGCCGCCGGCAAAATCCCGCCCTTGCCCGGTTTGGCACCTTGACTGAGCTTCACTTCAAACATGCGGACCTGCTCGTGCGCGGCGATCTCGCGCAACTTGTCGTCGTCGAGCGATCCGTCTTCGCTGCGCACGCCATACTTTGCGGTGCCAATCTGAAAGACGATGTCGCATCCACCCTCAAGGTGATAACTGGACAGGCCGCCTTCGCCAGTATTGAGCCAGCAGCCCGCGAGTTTCGCGCCGCGCGACAGCGCCTTGACGGCCGGCCGCGAAATTGCGCCGTAGCTCATGCCGGAAATATTGATGATTGATTGTGCCGCGTAAGGCATTTGGCTGTAAGGCCCGATCGTGACGGCAGGGGCCTCGACGGCATCTTCATCGAGCGTCGGATAAGGACAGTTCACGAAAATGGCTGTGCCCGGCGGCGTTAGGTTCTTGGTTGAGCCAAATGCGACCGTGTTGTCGCCGCCGGACGATGAACGATAGACCCAGTCCCGCTCGGCCCGATTGAATGGCATCTCCTCCCGGTCCATCGCAAAAAAGTACTGGCGGAAAAATTCGCCCAACGTTGAAAAGAGATAGCGAAACCGGCCAACGACCGGGTAATTCCGACGGATCGCATCCTTGGTTTGCGATACGTCAACGATGAACATGAAAGCAATGGCAATGACGATTAAGCCCACGCCGACGACGAACAGTGTTGCAAGCGTGCCCAAGATTTCTCCGATGATGCCGGCAAAGGGGCTCATCATTGTGGTGTCCTCCTAAATGTCCCTACGCGCATATCAATCGAGCGGCGGCTGTGCCGGTTAGCACAACCAGGCATCGTCCGGTCCTCGGCCTCACGGCGTTTTGAACGGTTCTGAACGGCGTGATCGGACCTACGGGTCATTGGACACGCGCCCGCACCATCAATGTCGACGGCCAAAAGGCAGAATCAGCCACAATCCGATCGTCGCGACGCCAATCAGGACAATCCGGCCGAATGGCCCTCGAGGGATGATGCCTGCCTGAGCAAGAAAGCGACCGATGGCCAGTGCAATGACGATGCCACCGACAACAGCCACGAGCATGCGGATGAAGCCGCCGACTCTGCCGGACTTCTTCGAACGCCCGCCATCCGCCTGGCTCACGTCGCCCATTGACGCGCTGGCTTGCGTATCTCGCCGCCCGGTCGAAAAGACCGTAAGAACAATGGCCGTCAATACGCCACCGACGACGGAAACGATGAGCTCGGTTAAGATTGGCAGCTGGGCCATCGGTGACACTCTCCTAACGCAACGATCTGACCGACAGGCTTCTCATGCCGATACTACCGAAGACACCAAGGGAACTCTTTGTCTATGGCACGCTGATGTCAGCGTCGAAGTCTGGGCTCGGCAGCACTATGCGACGCCGCCTGGCGCGCGCCAGCGTACGATTGGGCGGCGCAACGGTCAAAGGCCGCCTCTATGATCTCGGTGGCTATCCCGGTCTTGTGCCAAGCGACGCGGGGCGTGACCTTGTGGCCGGCGAGCTGATTCGGCTGCATAATGCTGATCAGGTTTTTCGATGGCTGGATGCCTATGAGGGCATCGGCGACGGCCACGAGCTGCCCCACGCCTACGAGCGCAAAGTCTGCGACGTCCGCTTGACGCGCGGCCCGCGAGTCGCCGCATGGATCTACCTCTATCGACTGAGCACCAGCGGTTGCGCCAGGATCAGAAGTGGGAACTGGCTGTCGCCGTGCCATTGACACGCGACGCCTAATTCGATGCGTCCAAACTGAGTTCGCTGCTGCCAATCCCGTCCAGCTCAAAACGAAAGCGATCGCCCGGCGCAATGCCAAGTGTTGCAACGACACTGCCGGTGATGACGATCATGCCTGCGGTGAGCGGCCGGCCACGCCCTGCTGCGAGATCGGCGAGCCAGGCCAGGGCCTGCATCGGGTTGTCGGTCGGGCCCTCGGATCGCAATTCGCCATTGACGAGCAGCCGGCCCACGCGCCCGTTGAGTTCCATGTCGGCGGAAACCGCGATCGGCGAGCCGGCAACGATGCCAGCGTTCCAGGCATTGTCCGCGATAAGCGTGCGCGCATCGCACTCCTTGTAGACTGCGTTTCGGTCCTCGATCAATTCGAAGACCGCCATCGCCTCGCCGACAGCGGGCCGGACGTCGGCTGCGCCGTAGCCGCCCTCTATGCCAGGTAGATCGGATTTCAGCCGGACAGCGAGCTCACACTCAATCATGGGATGAATGTAATTTGATGACATGAGCGCGGCGGGAGAGGCGTGGATGCGATCGCGATAGATCATTCCACCACAAGGGTGGTCGATCCCCATCAGTTCCTGCATCACCTTGGTCGTCGTCGCGATCTTGAGGCCTGCGACCGGCCCGTAGATCGGTTGCCAGAGTTCACGCAGGTCTTCTTGAACCGCATAAGCATCCGCGATCGACGGTGGTGTCATATCACCCTGCAAATTCGCATAGGTCGCTCTATTGTGATGCGCGTCGGCAATGAACTGGGCCGCGGCGCTAGAGTCAAATCCGGTCATCATGTCCTCCTATCGGCTGAGCCCGCGATAGCCTGATCGCCCGCTGGTCTAAACTGCGCTGTCGGCATCGCTTGCGAGGTCCTTGCTGAGAGCCGAGTTGTCCAACCGTTCGTCGCGTAATCCGACTCACGCCGTTGGCGGCGCTGTTTCATTGTAAGCCGGCGCCGCGGCGGCAAAGCGCGAGAGCCAGTCCACCATTGCCGGAGCGCTAGTGCGCCATGCGCCCGCGTGGCGGAAATCGAGATACCCCAGTGCAGCCGCAATCGTGACGTGGCCGTAGTCGGGGTGGGCACCCCAATTCGGCGGCTCCGCTTCGAGGGCGGCGACCGCACTGTCGATTTTGGCTTGCTGCATTTCCACCCACGATCCGACCCGCATGTTCTCTGGCCGGTAGCGAGCCTCGTAGACGATCAGCAGTGCTGAATCGAGAATTCCATCTCCGAGCGCGGCTCGCGTGAGCGTCTGCCACCGTGCAGCACCGTCGCCGGGAAACAGCACCGGGCTGGCGACTTGCGAGTCCAGATACTCGCAGATGACATGGCTGTCGTAGATGATATTGCCATCATCGGCGAGCAATACCGGGATTTTTCCGAGCGGATTGCTGGCCCGCAGGGCCTTGATCTCAGGATGGTCATCCCCGATCACCTCGACCTGCGCGTCCAGTCCCTTGAGTTTCGCCGTCATTCTCACCTTGCGCACGTAAGGCGAGGGGCTCGCCGCCAGTAGTTTCATCGTCGTCTCCCGGTCAATGTTGGCACAAGCGCTACGCACGGCACAGTGACACATAACGCTCCAGCATTGTCCGCGCGAGGCCCAAGGGAACCGTCCGCATGCTGCTATCGCATGGCTGATCAGATCCGGTTGGTGGGACGAAGGCGTGACGGCACGAGACACGTACCTGAGCGCGGCCGCCGCAAGCATGGCTCGCGCAAATTCGCGATCTTCGAGAATGTCAGAAGGCTTAGTGAAGGATGGGGAGACCGTTGCAAACCGAACTGCAGTCTCATGATGTCCGTTGGTGCCCCCGCTTTACACCTGCTCCGGCTCCCCATGCCGGAGACATAGCATCATAATCCTTAGAGGTATCCGAGAGCTTGGCCCGGCGGACTACGGAACTGTTGAAAGACATGTGCGCAAAAATCGAATGCTCTGAATGAGATGTTTAATCTGCAGGCACAACACTTTCAAAACAATCAAATAGAACAAAGATATGGTTTGGCACATGCAACCAAAGCCTGGACAATTTTGTACCGAAGTTTGCCGTCCCCGATTTCGGACCTGTGGCCGACAGGACGCAAGCAAGGCGGTGCTGAAGCCTTACACAAAATGGTGACCGGCCGGCCCAAGCCGCATCAATGTGACGTCTCCGACAGTGCCTCTTCAGCCTGCTCATAATCCTCCATTGCGGAAAGCCAATCGGCCTCAGCTGTCTCGACCGATTTGGCGAGTTGCCCACGTTTGACCAACAAGGCCTGCGCGCGCGCGGGATCGCGATCGTAAATCGTCGGATCAGCAAGCGCATCGTCGACTGCAGCGATTTCGGCGGTCAGTCGATTAACCGACTCCTCAGCCGTCCGTAGCGCCTTTTTCAGGGGGGCCAGAACCGAGCGCCGCTCAGCCGCCTGTTTACGCTGGTCCGCGCGGCCAGTCCTTTGATTGAGCGTCGGCGGGCGTGCCTGGCGCGCCGCGCGCTTGCCGGCGGTGACGGTCTCCAGCAATGCACGACGGTAATCGTCCAAATCGCCTTCGAACGGTTTCACAGCCCCTGCTTCCACCACCCAGAGACGGTCCGCGCAGGCCTCGATCAGATGGCGGTCGTGGCTGATCAGGATGACGGCCCCCTCATAGGCGTTGAGCGCCTGAATCAGCGCTTGCCGGCTGTCGACATCGAGGTGGTTGGTTGGTTCGTCGAGAATGAACACGTGCGGACCATGGAAGGCCGCCAACATCAGAAGAAGGCGTGCTTTTTCGCCGCCGGATAGGGTTTCACAGGGATTATCGGCCTTCTCAACGCCAAATCCGAACGCCCCAATACGTGCCCGCCGCTGAGCTTCGCTGGTATCCGGCATAAGATCCGAAATGTACTCGAATGGTGTCTTGCTCGGGATCAGCTCATCCAGCTGATGCTGGGCAAAGTAGCCGAAAGTCACCTTGTTGTGGCACCAGACGTCGCCTCCCATCGCTGGCAGCCGGCCCGAGATCAATTTCGCAAACGTCGACTTGCCATTACCGTTCTGGCCGAGAAGTGCGATGCGATCATCGGCATCAATGCGCAAGTTCAGATCATTCAGGACTGGCATGTCAGGCTCATAGCCTGCGCTGGCGCGATCCATACGAATGAGCGGGCTGGCAAGAGCCCTGGCCGGTGCAGGAAACGTAAACGGCACCACGGCGTCATCGGCCTCTGCGGCGATAGGCTTCATACGTGCCAGGGCCTTGATGCGGCTCTGCGCCTGCGTGGCCTTGGTCGCCTTGGCCCTGAAGCGATCGACGAAGGCCTCAATGCGCTTGCGGTCCTCGTCCTGTTTCTTTTTGAGCTTCAGGACAAGTTGCTGCTGCTCGCGTCGCGTCTCCTCAAAGCGATCATATCCGCCGGAGTACAACGTCAGGCGGCCTTGATGGAGATGGAGAATAGAGGCAACGGAGCTGTTCAAAAGATTGCGGTCGTGACTGACGATCAATACCGTGTGCAGATAGCTGCGCAGATAGGCGTCAAGCCATAGCGCGCCTTCCAGATCCAGATAGTTCGTCGGCTCGTCCAAGAGCAAAAGCTCGGGTTGCAGGAACAGCACCGCCGCGAGCGCGACCCGCATCCGCCATCCGCCCGAGAACTCGGCACATGGCCGCTTCTGGCTGGGCTCATCGAAGCCGAGACCCGCCAGGATCTGAGCCGCTCGCGCCGGCGCCGCGTGCGCGCCGATGTCACTGAGCCGAATCTGAATCTCGGCGATGCGATGAGCATCACGTGCGGTCTCAGCCTCGGCCAGCAGGTTTGCGCGCTCGACATCGGCTGCCAGCACCCAATCAATCAGCGAATCCGAGGTCCCAGGCGCTTCCTGTGCAACGTGACCGATCCGGCTCGCTTTGGGCACCATGATCGAGCCGTCTTCCGGAGCCAGATCACCCGTGATGATCTTCAACAACGTCGTCTTGCCGGAGCCGTTTCGTCCGACCAATCCGACTTTGTGTCCGCTGGGAATCGCGGCCGTGGCCTTATCCAGGATGAGACGACCGTCGATCCTGTAGGACAGATCGTTGATATGGAGCATGAGGCTGTCGCTTTAGTAATTATCCGCCATCGCGCCAAGTCATCCTGGCCGCGGCTCTCGTCTCAGGTCAGCCCCGAACGACAGGTTGCAGCGAGGTTGCTAGCAGGCGCATTTGTTTATCACCCGCCGGCATCTGCAGTTGGGTTTCGAACCATTCGGTGACAAGTGAACACACCTTGCCTGCGGGCGCTGTCGACAGCTTGGTCGGATCGGAAAACATTTCCAGGTCCGACTCGGTCCAGCCGCGTTTGATCAGCATGTTGGCGAGATCCGTGAAGTCGCCACTGGCCGGTTCGCTGTAGGTGCGCTTGGCCGACGCTCCGTCGCGTGCGGCGGCGACAATTGCGTTGGTCTGCGTGCCCAGCCTCTCGACATGATTGGTGTCGGTGAAGAACGGCAAGACAGTCGGACTGATCTCGCCTTTGGAAATGAAGCCATAACAGGCTTGCACGTCCTGCGAGACAAGAAAGCGAAGATTGGCAACAAATGTTTCGGCCAGCTTTCGAAGATAGTCGGGTGATGCTGATAGAATCGTGTCCGCCCGCTTGCGGCGCCAATCAACGATCGATTTCACCAAGGCGACAAGAATTTCATTGTCGGTTTTCCCGTCGGAGCGCATTTGCTCGGCGGCCGATTCCTGCTGCTTGGCCCAGTCAGGATATTCGGTAACGAAGGACTGCCAGAACTTCGACTGCAGGAGTGGCAGCGGCGCACTGGACGCCGGCGCAGACGGAGACGGCTGTGGCGCGGCAGCCGGTTTCGGAGTTGCGGTGGCCGCGACTCGCGCTGGCGCCTTGGGCGTGTTGGTCACCGTCGGCGGAGTGGTTTCGTCAGCTGTGATATCGCTAATGATCTTCGCAAACGTTGCCTGGTTGGCATAGGCGAACCAGCCGCCTGCGCCGATCATTCCCAGCAAGACCAGCGTCACGAGGGCCGTGACAGCAGGCCGGCGGCGTCGGGCCCGCGGATAATCGTCGTCATCATAGAAGTCGTCGTCATCGTAGCTCGGTGGCTGTTGCGCGGCATTGGCGGTCTGGGCGTGCGGACCCGGCTTGGCGCCAGGACTCTGACCCGGCCTTGAGCCCGCGCCAGGTCCGGTATCCAATGTGAAATTTGGGGAGCCTCCAGCGCCGGCCTGTCGCGGCTGTGCGTGCGTTTGGCTTGCGTGCGCGCCCGGATCGACCGGCCGGCCGGGACGCGGTCCTGCCTGAGGTCCGCCAGGCTGAGCAGGCGAGTAATTCGCGGCTGGATCGCCTGGATGGCGGGGGCTTGCAGGGTTGCCAGCCGGCTGTTCCGGGCCAGCGCGGCGCGGCGCTCCAGGAGCGGGCTGTTTGAAATTGGGTGCGTTTGGTGCCTGCGGCGTCGGCCGAACGGGGGCGTCATGGCGCGTCTGCGAAGGCCGTGTGTTGCCATGGCCAGGTTGTCCGGTCGGCCCGGCAGCGGCACCTGTCGATCGGGGCGCTGGCCGGCTCGGTTGTGGATCACGTCGTGCCGCCGCGGCATCGGTTGTGTTGGCTCGGTCCGAGTCCCCTGGAGTCTCGCCGCCGACCGGCTGGCCCGCTGCATTCTCTGCTTGGCGAACGGGATCTGCAGCGCCCTGTGTGGGCGGTGGTGGAGGAGGCGGTGGTGCCGCTTGGCCGATCGCAAACACCTCGCTCGCGGTTTTCCATTCGGGAAAACCAGCGCGCCAGACCAGATCGCTGGGGCTCAAGTGGCCAAGCTCAATGAATTTTTTTAATTCAACATCGCTCAACGGGCCGTGCTGTTGGCCGTCCCGCGCCAGATACCACTCGATCTTTGCATTCGAACCGGACATCTCACACTCTGTCGTTTTGCCCAGGACTGGGCTGACATTCGAGCACAATCACCCGTAGGGGCAACATGTCGATATTCCCAACTCAACCGGCAGGCACACGTACGCGCGACATGCTTTGAGACAACCTTTCATAGCCAACGATGCGACTACCTTGCAACACAGCGACTCGCCAGCCACCGACAGTATTGCCCACGCTCGATGCTGCGACAATGCCTCGATCCGTTCGCCACACCTTGGTTTAGCCGCTCGTTCGATGTGACACCAAACCGGTGAGGCCGTTCGGCGGCGATTGGCCTCACGACCGCCTACGGTAGGCCTGTTGAAGCTGACTATCAGCAAAGCTATAACCCCGCCAACCATCTCATCCAAACCGACAAACGGGGCACCCACATGGCCATCGAACGGACTTTCTCGATCATCAAGCCCGATGCCACGGCGCGTAATTTAACCGGCAAAATCAATGCCATGATAGAAAATGCCGGCCTACGGATCGTGGCCCAGAAACGGTTACGGTGGACGCGCGCCCAAGCAGAAAAGTTTTACGAAGAGCACAAGGAACGTCCTTTCTACGGTGAACTGGTCGATTTCATGACCTCCGGACCAATTGTTTGCCAGGTTCTCGAAGGCGAGAACGCTATTGCAAAGTATCGCGAAGTCATGGGCGCAACCAACCCCGCTGACGCCGCCGAAGGCACAATTCGCAAAACTTTTGCCAATTCAGTTGGTGAAAACTCCGTCCACGGCTCGGATGCGCCGGAAAGTGCAGAGCGCGAGATCAATCTGAACTTCGAGCCCGATCAAATCGTCGGCTAAGGCCTTGGGATGACGCGAAAACTCATCAGCTCCGGGTCTATATTCGAGCGGAATATCGGCTATTCGCGTGCCGTCGTCGACGGCGACTGGGTGTTCGTGTCCGGAACGACGGGATTCAACTACGCCGATATGACGATCGCGGACGATGTCGCCGCGCAGTGTGAGCAAACGCTGAAAAACGTCGAGGCGGCATTGACCGAGGCCGGCGCAAGCTTCGCCGACGTCGTGCGCGTGCACTATATCCTGCCCGACCGAGATGACTGGCCGGCTTGCTGGCCGATCGTCGGCCGGGCCTTCGGAAATGTCCGCCCGGCCGCAACGATGCTCGTTGCCGGGTTGCAGGACGTGCGCATGAAGATCGAGATCGAAGTGACGGCGCGGCGATCTCAGGGCAAATAAGTCTCAGGCTGGGCAGGATATCTCGGAGCGTGACGCATGATTTCCGCTGATCACGTTCGCCTGATGGCGAAGTACAACCGTTGGCAGAACGACTCGATCTACGAAGCTGCCGGGACGCTCACCGATGATCAACGGCGGACGGACAAGGGTGCGTTCTTTGGCTCGGTCCACGGAACATTGAACCACATTCTCTGGGGTGACCGGATGTGGATGCACCGCTTCACCGGTTCCCCAAAACCGGCCCTCGCCAGCATTCGGAACTCAAAGGACTTTTACGAGGCGTGGGATGACCTGTGCACGCAGCGTGTCGCGGTTGACGACGAAATCGCCGCATGGGCGGCAAGCCTGAGCGAGGCCTGGCTGCAGGATGATCTCTCCTGGTTGTCCGGCAGTTCGCAGAGCGAGGTCACCAAGCCTCGATGGGTCCTGGTTGCGCATATGTTCAATCATCAGACCCATCATCGTGGCCAGGTGCACTGTCTTTTGACGGGCTTTGGTGCCAATCCGGGGGATACTGACATTCCATTCATGCCGACATGATTGCGCGATCCGTCAAGTGCACCTCAGCGGCCTGCCCGCCGCCGTCGGCCACCGCGCTTTCGCACCCTGTCGTTCTCAGTTAGCTTGAGCTGACGAAGTTCCAAACAAGGCGAAGAGGCGAACTATGGACGGGGCACCACAAATCGGCCACTCGGCTTGTCCGCATGATTGCCCTTCGACCTGCGCCCTCGACGTTGAAATACTGCCGGACGGAAAGATCGGCAAAGTCCACGGCTCTGCGGACAATTCCTACACGGACGGCGTCATTTGCGCCAAGGTCGCGCGATATGCCGAGCGCGTCCATCATCCTGATCGCCTGACGCATCCGCTGCGACGCACCGTATCGGGCGCCTACGAACGCGTATCCTGGGACGACGCGCTCGACATCACTGCGGAGGCCATGCTGGAAGCGGAGCGCAAGCACGGCAGCGAGGCTGTCTGGCCCTACTTTTTTGCCGGCACCATGGGGCTGGTGATGCGTGACGGCATCAACCGGTTGCGCCACGCCAAGCGCTATTCCGATATGTTTGCCTCGATTTGTACGACGCTGGCATGGACGGGCTTCACAGCCGGAACCGGCAAACTCGCAGGCCCCGATCCCCGCGAAATGGCCAAATCGGATTGCGTCGTCATTTGGGGGACAAACCCGGTCAATACGCAGGTCAATGTCATGACCCACGCGATCAAGGCCCGCAAGACGCGCGGCGCCAAGATCGTGGCCGTTGACATCTATCAGAACAGCACCATGAAACAGGCGGACCTTGCACTTTGCCTGCGTCCCGGCACGGACGGTGCGCTGGCCTGCGCGGTGATGCACGTTCTGTTTCGTGATGGTCTGGCGGACAGGGATTTCTTGGAGCGCTATACGGACTGCCCGCGCGAATTGGAAAGCCATTTGCAGTCCCGCACACCAGAGTGGGCCAGTAGCATTACAGGGTTGTCCGTCGCCGAGATCGAAGAATTCGCGCGTCTCGTCGGGTGCACACCGCGAACCTACTTCCGTCTCGGCTACGGATTTTCCCGCCAGCGCAATGGCGCCCACAACATGCATGCCGCAACCTGTATCGCTTCGGTCACTGGCGCATGGCGGCATGAAGGCGGTGGCGCGTTCCACAACAACGGTGACATATTTGGCTGGGACAAGACCCTGATCGAAGGTCTCGACGTCAAAGACCCTTCGGTTCGCGTGCTCGATATGTCGCGGATCGGCCCTGTCCTGTGCAATGACCCCAAGGATATCGGTGATGGGCCGCCGGTCACTGCACTTTTCATCCAGAACCAGAATCCCGTCCAGGTGGCTCCCGATCAGCGCCGCGTGAAACAAGGGTTCGCCCGCGACGACCTCTTCGTGTGCGTCCACGAGCAATTCATGACAGCCACGGCCCGGATGGCTGACATCGTACTTCCTGCGACCATGTTCCTGGAGCACGACGACATCTACCAGGGCGGCGGCCATCAACACATCATCTTTGGCCCAAAGCTGATAGAGCCGCCTGGCGAATGTCAGTCCAACCACGATGTTGTG
>JBPCWB010000448.1:0-13584 GCA_051009955.1 Hyphomicrobiaceae bacterium
GAACGATGCCTTCAACCCGAAACTGAGACAGCGATGAGCGGCAATGGTCCACTTCTGAGTGTCGATGAGCTGACTGTGGAGTTTGCGATGCGCGATGGCTCAACCGCACGCGTCATCGATCGCCTTGGCTTCGACCTCAAGGCCGGTGAAACACTCGGCATCGTCGGTGAGTCGGGTTGCGGCAAGAGCATGACTGCGCTCGCGATCATGCGCCTGATCCCAATGCCACCCGGGCGCATTGCGCAAGGCGCCATCACGCTCGGGGGCGAAGATCTTATCGCTGTAAGTGAGCCGCGCATGCGCCAGGTTCGCGGCAACGATATTTCGATGGTGTTCCAGGAGCCGATGACGTCTCTCAATCCGGTCTACACGATCGGCGATCAGATCGCCGAGACCGTCCGCCTGCACGAAGGGCTCAGCCGAAAGGACGCCAGAGACAGAGCGATCGAAATGCTTCAGGCCGTAGCGATACCGGCCGCCGAATCCCGCGTTGATGAATACGCGCATCAACTGTCGGGTGGTATGCGCCAGCGCGTAATGATCGCCATGGCACTCGCCTGTCGTCCCAAAGTGCTGATTGCGGATGAACCGACAACTGCGCTCGACGTCACCGTTCAGGCGCAGATCTTCGATTTGCTGAAAGAACTGCAGGAGCGAACCAACACCGCAATTGTCCTGATCACCCATGATATGGGGGCGATTGCCGAAATGGCGCAGCGTGTGCTCGTGATGTATGCTGGGCGCAAAGTGGAAGAAGCGGCGGTCGACGAAATACTCGCCTCACCGCAACACCCCTATACACGCGGGCTGATCGCCTGCGTCCCGCATTTGCACGCGGAACCACCGTTAACGCCTGGGGATCTGATGGAGATTCCGGGTGTGGTCCCTTCGGTCGCCGAACTGTCGCGTAGCGGTTGCTCGTTTGCACCGAGGTGCTCGGCTGCGCTCGCGCGGTGCGCACAAGAAACGCCGCGCAACACGCATATTAAAAAGCAACACGAGGTTGCCTGCTGGCTTCATGAGCCGGAGCCCACGCCATGAATGATGACGCCGATGTCCTGCTCAAGGTCCGCGACCTCACTGTTCACTTTAAGCAGGCTCGGCGTCATCCGTTCGCGCCGGCGAAAAGCGTACATGCCGTTGATGGCGTCTCCTTCGATGTTCGGCGCGGCTCAACGTTCGGACTGGTGGGTGAGTCCGGCTCAGGAAAAACAACCACAGCATTGGCCACAATGCGGCTTGCGCCCGCGACCGGCGGCAGTGTCAGCTTGAACGGCACGAACATCCTTGGCCTAAACGGCGAGAACCTCAGGCAGATGCGCCGGCATATGCAGATCATCTTTCAGGATCCCTATTCATCTCTCAATCCCCGTCTGCGCGCCGGCCAGATTGTTCGCGCACCTCTGGACCAGCTCGACGTCGGTGACAACGACAGTCGCAACGCGCGGGTCGCAGAACTATTTCGCCACGTCGGTCTGCGTCCGGAACAGCAGGTGCTGTTTCCGCACCAATTCTCCGGCGGTCAGCGACAGCGGATCGGTATTGCCCGCGCGCTATCCACTCAGCCAGATCTCATCGTCTGCGACGAGCCTGTTTCCGCTCTCGACGTTGCGATTCAGGCTCAGATTCTCAACCTGCTTCGGCGCTTGCAGCAAGAATTCGGCCTGACTTACCTCTTCATCTCACATGATCTCGGCGTCGTGCAGCACATGTGTGATGAGATCGCCGTCATGTATCTCGGCCAGATCGTCGAGCGCACCGACCGCCAGTCACTCTTCCGTCGCCCGCGCCATCCCTATACCTGGGCGCTACTATCGGCAGTACCGTCAGCCGATCCGGCCCTGCGCAATCGGGCGAACCGCATCCGGCTCAAGGGTGATCCACCTAGCCCAATCGATTTGCCACAGGGCTGCCGGTTTGCCTCGCGCTGCCCGTTCGCCGAACAGCGTTGCCGCGAGAGCGAGCCGGTCCTGAAAACTGTCCAGGATGGCCATCTGGTCAGGTGTCATCTCGTCGACGAAACGGGACTGGCGCCACACGAACGCGCCTCGGTCTAATCACGCCTGCCGTTGAGCCGCAGACGCTCCGCACATTTGCAGGATTCCAATGTTCCATGTCCGTGATCGCAGACTGCGAGACGTGCCAAATCCTTAGACGCGGATGACTTGTTGGCGGCTCAGGCTGCTGCGAACGGGTCAAAGCTGCGCAGGCTGATACTGACGGGTTGCAAGGTTGTAGCGATTGCCCCTCGGGCGAGGGTTCGCACGGTGGCAATCCTTCTCGGCCGCAGGCGCACATTCTAGTCGGCTCACGCCGGCAAGTTGAGCGCCTTAGAGCCGACCAGAACGAACCGGCACTCGACACCGGGAATGGTCAGGACCGGTCGATTGCTGCCGCGCCAATACCAACGGTCGCGATTGTGCACTGACCCGGCCGTCGCAAATGGTTCTGCGACGCGGTCCGACATTTCATCCGTTTTAGTTATCGGCCTTGAGCTTCAGCGATCCCAAGACCTTGAATATCTGCTGATGTAGCAGCGTCTGTTCGTTCCAGTATTGTCGCAGTGCCTGGCCCGAGAGGAACGGTCCTACAAGACTATTGCGCTTTCTGAAGCTTTGCCATTGCGCAGACGAGAAGACCCGTTTGAAGACGCTCGCGTAAAAACCGACAGCTTCGTCGCTCATGCCGGGTGGTCCGGCAACGCCGCGTTGCATCAGATATTCGAACTTCAGGCCATGCTCCCAGAATGTCGGTGTATCAGGAAACTGCGGGAGACGTTTCCTGGTGAAGACGGCCAGCGGTCTAACCTTCTTTTCCGCGTAGTATTTTAGGATTTCGCTCGGGTTATTGACTGACGAGTTCACGGCCCGCTTGCTCAAGAGTCGAGCGACTCTGCCGCCACCGGGAAGCGGCTGGTAACGCATATTCATTCGGTAGTGGTAGTTCAAGAATGACGTGAGGAGCTCGTCTTCAGTATTCGACCCCGTGCCGGCCATTGTCCAGTCTTCGAGGTCGGCTGAAATGACGAAGTCGTCGATTGACTTGATGTCTTGTCGCTCCGAATGCACCCACAAGATAAACGGATCTAAGGCGAGCCGCGCGATCGGCGAAAAGGTCTGAATATCCAACTGACGATCTGGTTGCGTCAGCGGCACAGAAAATAAGCTATTCAGTGTAAACAATAATAAGTGTTCGTTGCCGCTGTTGTCTTTCAGATAAGATAATGCGTCTCCTCCGGATCCGGTGTGCAGATTACGGACCTTGATCTCAGTCGGAACGAGGCGGTCGCGACGGATCAAATCAGCAATCAATCGGGCAATCCTGTCGGCGCCACCGTCCTTGCCTGCCATCACAATGAAACTGATGGGCTGGGTCGGGCGCCAATCGTTGGCTAATGCCTTGTTCGGTGTCAGCAGATCAAGAAAGAAAACTAGGACAAAAATCACTAAACCAATCGACCAGCCCATATGTAATGCTCACTCTATGAATTTCCCATGCGGACCATCGCTTGTTGACGATTTGCACCGGTCCAATCGCGATCGATAGAGTAGTTCTGAGCGCGAAGCAACATTGCTTCAGGCATCGGACTCGACGCTGCATTTTTGGATGTGCTGCGCCGCAATCCCTCTGCTTGCAGCGCAATGCAAGGATCGATCGTCTCGTTCGAGGCGAACATAACAGCGAGCGTTAAGCTCGCGGACGGTGGGCCTGCTTCGTTGACGTTGAGAGGTCAAAGTCAACTGGACTTCGCGACTGAGGCGAGCCGTCGACATAATTTATCGGATTTGTTCTTGGTCGATGACTAGCCGAGCTTATTATTTTGCGTGTTTGTTTATTCGTGATGTTGTTTCAGGTCAAAATAGATTGCCTGTTATTATTCTGCTCTGTCGGAGGCTGGGAGCGGTGTTGACGGCCGAGGCAATCTACCTTCGGATCCGGCGTTGTCATTGCGGTCGCAGGTGCCGAATGGACTGCAGTTTGGGCACGGGCTACTTTCGGCTGGTGGCTCAGTTCAGTGAAGCCGAGGTGGGCAGCCGGAACAGCCTGTCAGGGAAGTCTGAGTTGGAAGCAAGCCACGCGAACGGCCGCCAGGTACGGACACACAGACTTATTTCGTAATGACTACGTTCAGGTTCTCGAAGACCCAATCAAACTCATGGGCAATTTCCGACCCGGGTCGCGCTTGGCCATGAGTTTGAGTTCGGGTCTCGGGTCCTTTGACACCGCCGCTGGTGGAATGATCGATCGACGGATCGTCACTAGTTTGAACGCTTGTTGTTATGCCATTGCAGGTACTGCTGGAAGAGCTGCTGCATCCTGTCTCGGTCACCAACATCGCCAATTTGAACGTCTTTCGACTCCAAATGCTTCTTAAACGCCCCAAAACTGTCAAATAGCTTTTTCCCGGTCACCTTAAGACGTTGCTGCTTCCGACGCGCAATGCCGGCATCGATCCATTCCTGCGCCGCCTTGAAGCGCTGCCAACCGCGGACTTGCGAATAGATGTTCACTTGTTTCCATTTTGGGTGAAACCCCGGGCTGCGGAGTTCCGGCAGGCGCGAGAAGAAGGACCGAACAAATTTCGCGACTTTCTTGTAGCGTTCGTGGGTCTCCGGCCAGTTATAGACGGCGAGAACGTTGCCGACCGATATCGTGTCCACATCGCCGCCTTCGGGAACGATCGCTGGATAGTCTTGGTGCGAAAACTTTGCCGGGTAATAGATGTCTTCCAATGTCTCGCTATAGGGTATGGGCAGAAGATGTAGTCCATCTTCGGCTTTAAGCCGCCGAACCGGACGCGCGGGCTTTCCCAGGACCCAGAAGTGCGCAGCGATTTCGCCCTTCTTCATGCGTGCGATGGCGCGACCACCATCCTCATGAATAGCTTTTGCTGCAATACCGAACCGTTCGAACAAAATGGTTGCAACGACAGACGATCCAGTCCCTTTGGCATTAATACTGACTGTCTGACCTGCCAAGTCTTGCAGCGTCTTAATATCCTTGCGCGCAACGATATGAACTTCTGCAGGAAATACTTTGCTAATGTAGGCCAGCCGTCGTTTGATTGATGCTATATTTGGGGCGTTCTTGAGATACTCGAATGTATCTGCTTGCACCCAGCCGACATCAATGCCTTTGAGGTAGAGGATGTCCCACAGGTTTTGTACTTTGCCGCGTGCGACGACCGGAACGATACGCATTTTTTCAAAGCGCTCGCCGTCATCAAGAAGCGTCGACAGGTCCCGCGCCATCACCATTGGAGCTCCGCCCAATGTGCGCGACGTGATGATCGTCGTCGTGTTTGCGTTGGCGTCAACCTTGTTCTGCCCCTCCAGCAGCTGGCCCTGTGCACGTCTGGAGAGGTTGGCCTGGTTCCTGGCTTGGGCAACTTTGAATGGTTGGCCGGTCGCGTCCAAGCGCTTGGTTGGTAGCTTTGCTTTGCTATCAACTGAGAGTTCCTGCCCCAAGACAGGTTGAAATTGGGAAAAAATCGTTAGACATACTGTGAGAAGAAGTGCTGTCCTCATTGAATTGCCCCCTCATTCCGACGGGCCAGGAAACAAGATCGAACGTCTGGCGCCATGTTGATGTGAGATCTGAATTCTAGAGAACCGAACTCACGGGATTACTATCGAACTGGACGCGATGAGTTGCCCCATTCGTCAGTGAAACTCCTTTATAAGTTCGTCATGTCAAAATTGCGAACAAAATTTCGATCGGATCGCACGAGGAGATCGCTTTGTGCCAAGCCCACGAGCTGAGCACAAATGTTGCGTAAATGGAGGGATCCATCGTCGACTTCTGAGCATAAGATTCACGGCGTACACGATGTTCACGAGATCGGGAGATTGGCCGAGCACGGCAGCTGACGTCGGGTCCAGGAGGCAGATGCTGATCGTTGCAAGCGGTATGAATAGCCAAAAGAGAATCCGTCAATAGGTATGTTTAGCTTGCAGCAAACCGACGCAGTGACTGCATGACCTGGTCACGCCTCGCCGACCATTGCTGACGACGCGAGCATCGCGGACCGCCAAGGCGTTTCGCCGAACCTGCAAACATCGGCATTGTTCACATGGCGATTGGGGCGGTTCAGGATATCTCCGCTTCACCCAACAGCCGATCTGCGTGCATCGATGGCGGCTCCGGCTGCGTCAGACTATCCAGCGCAGAGACAAATTTTTGACAAACTGGATCGGGCTCTTGGGCAATATCAATCAATCGCGCTGTGGCTGAGTGTGAAACTGACACATGATCTGCAGATCGAGACAGCCAGGCATTGTGATCGGTGCGGGGGCCGAGGCGGGTGAATGTTATAGCGGCTACAATTCGGGGTCGATGAATTGCGTCGCTGGCCAATCCGGCCCGCAGCTCGTTCGGTACTGCTCCGGCACGGGTTCACGGTCCGGACCATCGCAGCCCGAATTGCACCGCTCCGCAAATGACCATACTCATTACCTTCTCAAGTGTTTCATAATGTGAAATACACTTCGGTAATTACAAATTTAATTGACATGTGGCATTGCTCTGCTAGCTTACGTTTGTTGCTCGCGTCGTGCTTGATCGGTTGTTGCCGAAAGCGCCGTCGGGGCAATCGATTTTCTCCAAGCGCATTGCTGGTGTTGCCGGGTCGGAGTGCTTGCATTGGTATCATCGCGACAAATCGACGTTGCTGGCAGCATGGGCGAGGGCGATGTCGCGTCCAAGCGCGAGACACGAACCAAACGATCTGTCCAATCCGTCGACCGCGCCATCGATATTTTAGAGATACTTTCTGCGTCTCGCGGCGAAATGCAGCTGAGCGAAATTGCCGATGCGGTCAGTCTCAATGTCTCAACATGCCATCATCTGATCAATACCTTTGTGGCCCGGGGTTTTGTCGGGCGTAACCCGTACAACAGATCCTACTTTCTGGGGCATCGGATTTTGGAGTTGTCGAAGTCACGCGTCCAGCAATTCAATCTTGTTGAGCGCGCGATGCCGGATTTGCAATGGCTGAACGATGCCACCAGGGAAACTGTCCACCTGACGGCAATGCAGGGCATTGAGCTCGTCACGCTGACGAAGATCGATTCACCTCACCCCGTTCGTGTGGGAACTGACACGATTGGCAAGGCCAATGCGATGCACGCGACGGCGACCGGTAAAGCTGTGCTCGCCTGGCTGCCGGAGTCTGAGGTTGAACGAGTCATTCAGGCAAATGGCCTGACAAAATTCACGCCACGGACGTGTGTGTCCAAGTCTGAACTCACAGAAGAATTGAGGCATGTGCGTCGGCGTGGCTTTGCAACGGACGACGAGGAATTCCAACCCGGCGTGTTCTGTATCGGTTGTGCCGTTCGCGACGCGTCGGGTGGAGTCATTGCCTCAGTCAGTTGTTCGATGCCGAAGACACGAGCGACGAAATCACAACGCGTGAGCATCCGCGAAAACGTCATTGACTGCGCACGACGCTTGTCGAGCGTGCTGGGCAGCCAGGAACAGACGAATGACGGCTGAGGATATCAGAGCTTAGAACTGATCGTTGAGGAGTAATGCGAGATGGCAATGCCGGACGGCGTCAAGACAAGTAATGATTTTCCAATTCCCGATCAAATGAAAGCCTGGGTGCTCGATGCACCGGACGAACTCCGTTTCACGGAAAAACCCGTTCCGGTGCCGGGCAAGGCCGAGGTGCTCGTGCGGATCGATGCCGTCGCGATCTGCGCGACGGATCTGGATGTCATCTCCCATGGGCCACCGGCACTGATCGAGGGAGGACAGCCGTTCGGCAAAAACTGGACACCGGGTCACGAGTACATGGGCACAGTCGTCGCCCAGGGGCCGGGAGTTGATGAGTTCGATATTGGTCAGCGGGTCACAGTAGAAATTCATGCCGGTTGTGGGCAGTGTCCCAGGTGTCGTGAAGGCATGTACACGTCATGTGTCAATTATGGCTTGAACTATGGCGACAAAAACAAAGGGCATCGCGCCAACGGCTTCACGACCGATGGTGGCTTCTGCGAGTACGCAGTCAACAACATCAATACCGTGGCTCGCGTACCTGACGACATGTCAGACGAAGAGGCGACACTCGTTGTCACGGCAGGTACAGCGATGTACGGCCTGACCGAACTTGGTGGACTTATCGCGGGCGAGGGTATTGTCGTCACCGGACCTGGACCGATCGGACTCCTTGGAGTTGCCGTTGCCAAAGCCCTGGGTGCACAACCGGTCATTCTCACAGGCACACGTGACAATCGTCTGGAGATCGGCAAGAAACTCGGTGCCGACTACGTTGTAAACGTGCGCAACGAAGATGCGGTTGAGGCGGTGCAGCGCATTACAAATGGCCGCGGCGTCGAGTATGTTCTTGAGTGCGCAGGCTCGGCGAACGGCGTGAATGAGGCTGCACGGATGGTGAATCGCGGTGGCAAAATCTGCCTTGCCGCCTTTCCGCACGAAGCGGTACCTGTCGATGTTGCCTATCTGGTGCGGAATAACATCTATCTCTACGGCATTCGCGGCGAAGGCAAGAGTGCCACGCACCGCGCTGCCGCCTTTATGCAGCAGAAACGGTTTGATGCAACGGTCATTCACACGCACACGTTCCCGATGGCTGATTTGCTCACCGGCCTCAAGTATGCACGCGAGCGGATCGATGATGCCATCAAGGTCGTCGTGACCAATGATCACGCAGCAACAAACCGGGCTCAGGCCGCGGAGTAGTCGAACCCATGCTCTCGTGCGATGCATACCTGATGCCCAAGACGCTACCGGAAGCCCTGACAGCGTGGCAGGGCGCACCCGACGGCAGTCGGTTGGTCGCGGGTGCGACAGACCTTTTGCCGTGGGCACGGGAAGGGCGCGCCGGCGATGTGCATGTGCCAGAGTTAATCGACTTATCGCGCCTTGAAGAACTTGACGGTTACACCGTTGATAGCGGCCGCGTTCGGCTCGGAGCGAATATTGTCTATCAGGCCTTCCTGGAAGATGAGCAACTGACAACGCGTCTTCCGTGTATGCCCTATTGCTCGGTTTGGTTTGCCGACGACCAGATCCGCAGGCAGGCGACGCTTGCCGGCAATATCGTCAATGCCTCTCCGGCGGCCGACGGAACGCCACCGATGCTTGTTCTGAATGCCGAGATCGAAATCGCGCGTCTATCAGGCGGGCAGGTGTCGAAACGGATGGCCCCAGTTTCGGCTTTTGTCACTGGCCCAGGCACGACGACGCTCGAACCAGGTGAAATTGTCACCGCAATTGTCTGCGACGACTGCGCGGACTACGGCGGCGCCTTTGAGAAGGTCGGGCAACGTCGTTCACTTGTCATATCGACGGTCTGTGCCGCGGCCTTGGTGAAGACAAGTGACGATGGGGCGAGCTTCGTCGATGTGCGGCTGGCCCTCGGCGGCATCGGTCCTGTACCAATTCGCCTGCAGGAAATCGAAGATCAACTCAAGGGACAGTTGGTATCGTCGGAGTTGATCGAAGAGGTAAGTTTGAAGACCGATGGGTTGATCAATTCTCGCACGCGGCGCGCCTATCGCGGAGACGTCGTGCAGGGCTTTATTCGCCGCGCGCTCGACAATGCGACTTCCAAGTCCCTCGCCATGTCAAATATGGTCGATGTGCAAGAACAGCAGGTTGCCAATGTCTGACTTAGTCATCACTGCAACGGTTAACGGACGTAGCGTCAAGCGCCTGGCGTCAACGGAGCAACGCCTGCTTGATTTTCTGCGCAATGATCTGGAACTCACCGGGACCAAAGAAGGTTGTGGTGCGGGCGAGTGTGGCACTTGCTCAGTCTTCGTCGACGGGGTTCTGATGAAGTCCTGTCTTCTGCCGGTCGCCAAGGCAGATGGAACCGAAATCGAGACCGTAGAGGCGCTTGCCGAAAAGGGACAGCTAACCACGCTGCAACAGGCGTTTCACAAGACCGGTGCCAGCCAGTGCGGCTATTGCATTCCGGGAATGGTGATGGCGGCGACATCGACGCTGCGCGAAAACCCGCACGCGGATACAGAAGAAATCAAGGAGCGTGTCGGTGGCAACATCTGCCGCTGCACAGGATATCAGAAAATTATTGAAGCGATCGAACTGGCGCGAGATGTGACAAACGGTATTCTCTCGCCGTCAGCGCTCGGTCCGGAGCCGGTCGGCGGCTCCTATATTGGACACAACACGCGACGTACGGATGCACCGGGCAAGGTCAGTGGTCAGCTGAAATATGCCGGCGACATGACGATGGCGCGGATGCTGCATGCTCAGGTCCTGCGTTCTCCGCATCCGCACGCACTCATTAGGTCGATCGATACGAGTGCGGCCGAGGCCCTCCCGGGCGTGGAAGCCGTCATCACAAGCGCCGACGTACCCGGCAACGACGGCTTCGGCGTGTTCACGCATGATCAGCCAATCATGGCGCGTGACAAGGTTCGCTACGTGGGCGAAGCAGTCGCGGCTGTGGCAGCCGAAGACGTCGTGACGGCCAAAAATGCGGTCAGCCTGATCAAGGTTAACTACGAAGAGCTGCCGGCAATCTTCGATCCTGCAGTTGCCCAGGCCCCCGGTGCGCCGGTTCTGCACGATTATGCGCCAGACAATTTGGTCAAGCATATTCCAATCCGCAAGGGCGACGCCAAGGCGGGGTTTGCGGAAGCTGACTTGATCGTCGAACACACCTACCAGACGCAGGCTGTTGAGCACGCCTATCTGGAGCCGGAAGCCGGTTTGGCCTATGTCGATGCGGACGGTGTGGTGACGATCCACTCGCCCAGTCAGAACATCACGCATCACCGCCATATGCTGGCCCCGATTCTTGACCTGCCAATCTCCAAGGTTCGCTTTATCATGAGCCCGGTTGGCGGCGGGTTCGGTGGCAAGGAGGACATGATCTACCAGGGCATGCTCGCGCTGCTCGCCATCAAATCGCAACGCCCTGTTCGCCTCGTCTTCACACGTGAAGAGTCGATTATCTCAACGGCCAAACGTCATCCGGCTCGTATCGACCTCAAAATGGGATTGCGGAACGACGGCCGCATCACGGCAATTGAATTCAATGCACTCTGCGACGGTGGCGCCTACGGCATGTCGACTGAAGGTGTCATGCGCAAGATGGCCATTCTCGGTTGCGGTCCCTACAATATCGAGAACGCAAAAATCGACACTTACGGAGTCTATACAAACAACACGCCGAGCGGTGCATTCCGCACGTTCGGCGCCATGCAAGGGCATTTTGCAACCGAGTCACATGTAGACCGCTGTGCTGAAGCGCTTGGCATGGACCCGTTCGAATTTCGCAAGATCAACATGATGCGGGACGGGGCCGTGACTTACACCAAGCAAAAACTTGGTTCTGTAAGTCTGGAGCGCAATCTCGACGCTGCCAAAGATGCTTCGGGATGGCAGGAGGGCGCGCCTTGTGTTCGTGGTTCGTATCGCAAGGATACAAACGGTCCGGGCCTGCGCGATTCATGCGCGCTTGGCGCGCGACTCGAGCCGAGCGCTTTGAGCCGGATTGGTGAGTTGCCGGGTCGCAATTTGAGTGATGACGACAGCAAGGTGCGTGGTCGTGGAGTCGCGGCTTGCTGGTACGGGATTGCGCGGACGGCGACTGTCGATCGCGCGGGCGCCTGGGTTGAGATCGACGATGGCGGGACAGCCAAAGTCGTTACCGGCGTCACGGAGATTGGCGAGGGTATCCTGACGGTCCTTCAGCAAATTGCGGCTGATGAGATTGGGATCCGTCCTGAGGACGTTGTCATTGGCGACAATGATACCGCGCGCGCGCCAGAAGCCGCGCACGCCGGTGCGACACGGCAGACCTACATGATCGGCAATTCCGTTGCCCTTGCCGCCCGCGATGCGCGTGCGAAGTTTGACGAGGTGATTGCAGAATATCTTGATGTCGGCGTGGAGGATATCAGGGCGTTCGACGGCGACGTCTATGCCGAGGGCACCAACAAGCGCCTTTCAATGAGCGAGGCGATAGCGATCTGCAAGGCACGCGGCGTCGTGCCGGTCGGCAGTGCCAGCATTTCGACACAGAGTACCGGGTTGGATCCTGAGGACGGGTCGGGCCGGCCTTGGCAGGCTTACGTCTTTGGATGCCAGGTCGCCGAAGTCGAAGTCGACAAAGTCACCGGCGAAGTACAGGTCCTCGGGGTGTGGGCTGCTCACGACGTCGGGCGCGCTGTGAATCCGCGCGGCGTCGAAGGTCAAATTGAAGGCGGAGTCGTCCAGGGCGTTGGGCAAGCTCTGATGGAAGATTACAAACTCGACAATGGCCATACGAGCACGCACGGTTTCGCGAAATACATTCTCCCGACGTCGCTTGATGTTCCTCACGTAACGTCGATCATTCTCGAGGACCCCGACCCGCTGACCCCTCTGGGTGTCAAAGGTATCGGCGAACCGGCACTTGTGCCGACGTGTCCTGCCATTACGAACGCAATTTACGACGCCATCGGTGTGCGTATCGATACGCTGCCGGCGACGCCGGAAAGAATCTTAGACGGACTTCGGACGAGGCAAGAGCGGCAAGACAAATTAAGGCCAGAAGCGGCTGAATAGCTCGCCAACTGGCCGTAACATCTATCCAAACACCTGGAAGGAAGAAGCAGAATGGGATTGAATCGAATTCACTACCGCGGCATTACAACCGCGGCTGCAACTGGATTGCTATTGTCAATCGGATCACTTGCGGCGAAGGCAGACTTCCCCGAGAAGCCGATCGAACTCGTGATCCCGTTTGGAGCTGGTGGTGGTGCAGATATCGAAGGACGATTGCTCGCCAAGGAAATGGGCAAGGTTCTTGGCGTTCAAATTGTACCGATCAACAAGCCGGGTGCTGGCGGTGCAGTAACCTATACCTACATCAAGAACGCCAAGCCGGACGGCTACAAGATTGCCTGGAACTCGACGTCCATCTTGACGACAACCAATATCGGAAACGTGCCTTTCATGCACGACGCTATGGATCACATCGGACGCGTTGAGTGGCAACCGATGGTGTTCGCCGTCAAGGGCGATGCGAAGTGGAGAGATTTCAAATCGTTTGCTGCAGATTGCAAAGCCAATCCGGATAAGCTCAAGGTATCGAACTCGGGTACCGGTAGTGCGACCCACCTCGCAGCGATCGCCTTGGCCAATGCAACCGGCTGCAAAGTCGTGCATTTGCCAGTCGGTATCAAACGTCGAAATGCCTCCGTCCTAAGTGGTGAAGCCGACGCGATGGCGGCGCCATTGACTGGTGCAATCCGCCTGAACAAGGCCGGAAAAATGCGAATTCTTGCCGTGATCAGCGGCAAGCGTAATGCTGCAATCCCGAAAGTCCCGACGGCGAAGGAACTTGGGTTTGACGCTCAGCTGGACCTCTTCCGAGGGCTGTCGGTGCCGAAAGGAACACCGGCCAGCGTGAAGAAGAAGCTCGGAGATGCGATGGCCAAGGCCGCCAAGTCGGACGCCTTCACGAAACTTGCCAAACAGAAGGGCTTCACTGTTGATCCGATGATGTCCGCAGACTTCAGCAAGTTGCTGGCTGTCGAGGACAAGCGCGTCAAGAGTATCATGAATAGCGCAGGCCTCTACCAATCCAAGGCGAAGTAA
>JBPCWB010000449.1:0-4013 GCA_051009955.1 Hyphomicrobiaceae bacterium
ATGGACCCGATCTACGAACCGATTTCGCGGCGCTTCCACCAGAACCCGGATGAGTTTGCTGAGGCCTTTGCCCGGGCTTGGTACAAGCTGACGCACCGCGACATGGGTCCGCGGACACGCTATCTCGGCCCGGAAGTTCCGGCCGAGGAGCTGCTTTGGCAGGACCCGGTGCCGAAGGCTGATCATGCCGTGATTGACTCCACCGACATCTCCGACTTGAAGGGCAAGATCCTTGCCTCGGGACTCTCCGTCTCACAACTGGTGTCGACAGCTTGGGCGTCTGCGTCAACGTTCCGCGGCTCCGATAAGCGCGGCGGGGCAAATGGCGCGCGCCTTCGCCTTGCGCCTCAGAAAGACTGGGAGGCTAACCAGCCTTTGCAATTGGCAGAAGTGCTGCAAAAGCTGGCGGAGGTCCAAGAGGCCTTCAACAGCGCACAGTCCGGCGGCAAGAAGGTTTCACTTGCTGACGTGATTGTGCTCGGTGGGTGCGCCGCCGTGGAACAGGCTGCGAAGACCGCCGGACACGATGTCGAGGTCGCCTTTTCACCAGGCCGCACGGATGCGTCGCAGGAGCAGACCGATGTGGACTCGTTCGCTGTGCTGGAACCGGCCGCAGACGGATTCCGCAACTATCTCAAGTCCGAATTCTCAGTATCGGCTGAGGAACTGCTGATCGATCGCGCGCAATTGATGACGCTGACCGCGCCTGAAACGACAGTGCTCATCGGCGGTCTGCGCGTGTTGGGCGCCAACCATGGTGGGTCTCAGCACGGGGTTTTCACCGACAAACCCGGGACTCTCACAAACGATTTCTTCGTGAACCTGCTCGACATGGGCACGAAGTGGAAAGCAGCCTCGGATGCCGGGGACGTGTTCGAGGGACGTGATCGTGCATCGGGTGACGTGAAGTGGACCGGGACCCGAGTCGACCTCGTCTTCGGTTCGAACTCCCAGCTCCGCGCCCTGGCAGAAGTCTATGCACAAGAGGACTCGCAGCAGAAGTTCGTGCGTGACTTTGTGGCGGCCTGGAACAAGGTGATGAATGCCGATCGCTTCGATCTCGCCTGATCGCAGCGGACGGTCTTCGAAGATTGCCAATGTGTCGACCTCAACCGGGCGTGGTGCGATCACGACCCGGTTCGAGGCGACACAGATCCTCGGCAGCTTCTCGAGTAATCTGACACCACGGACAGGCATATCGGTGGCGTTGCCATACTTGCCTTACGCCGCGCTGTTCGTCCGGATGGGAAAGATCGCCCATGACTGTGAAGCGTCCGATACAAATTCGCTTGGGTGGCTATGGTCCGTCGACCACTGGTTTCAGTCAGGGATTGCGGCAAATCGGCGACCGGCTTTCGGACGCTTTCGGTAGCGATGTCGAAGTCAAGCACGTCTACAACATTCTTGATCTGGGTTACCGGTCCGAGGACATCCTGTGGCTGGTCGAACATGGCCTTTTGACACTCGGGTATCAATCGACCAGCTATTTCACACCGCACGTGCCGGAGCTTGGCATGCTCGATCTACCGTTCGTGTTCCAGGAGCGGGACAAGGCGCGCGCGCTGATGGATGGCGAGTTGGGTCAGACACTGGCCGCCAGAATGGAACAGCGAATGGCGTATCGCGTTCTCGGTTATTTCGAGAACGGCTTCCGCCATATTTCCAATCGCCTCAGGCCAATCCAAACGCCCGCCGACATTGTCGGCCAGCGCATTCGCGTGCTGCCGAGCAAAGTCCAGGCCCGGACATTCGAACTACTGGGTGCTATTCCGCTGATCTGGGATCTGGCCGATGTCCTGGAGGGCGTGGCCGCGGGCACGCTTGATGCCCAGGAAAACCCCCTCGCCAATACAGTGACTTACGGTGTGCATAAGTTTCACCGCTTTCACTCCCTGACCAGCCATTCCTATTTGTCGCGACCCATCTTTGTGCATCGCCCATCGTTTGACCAGCTTCCTGACGACATGCAAATGGTGTTGCGGAATGCCGTTCAAGAGGCTGTGCGGGTGCAGCGCGCACTTGCCATCGAGGAAGAGGCGGCAGCGCGTGCTGAGATCATCGAGGAAGGCGGCGAGATCTACGAACCATCGGACAAAAATATCGCCGCATTTCGGAAGGCGATTGCGCCCATATATGACGAAGCCCGGCAAAGCTACGACCAGAAATTGCTGAGCCTCTTGCCAACATTCTAGCGACCTCAGCGCGCCATCCTGGCGCGATCACGATGGAATTGCGGTCACCGCTCTAGGCAGCCGCGCGTGACGCGCCGACATGCATCGCAGCGTCACGCTCCGCCGCAAGGGCAAGAGCCTCTGTCCTCTCGGCCTCTTCGATGTCCGCCTCGGCAATGGCCTTGCCGAGAGCGGCATGAAGTGCCCTGGCGGTCTCCAGTGTCAGTTCAACGCCGGCCCGCGCTCCGGGCGGAAGGTCCGTGTTAATGAAATCCATCGTGATGGCGTCGTCGAGCAGCGCGTGGCGGGCGTGATCATACGACACAACAGCGTGCGTCAGATCAAACCAGCTGTCCTCGCGTTTGGCCATGCCGTCCACGTCGACGATCTCGACAATCGATGTGCACATGTCGTTACCTATGCTGCCAGATGTTGTGTAAAGAATGCGAAGACCTTGCCCCAGCCTTCGACGGCCTGCTCGACCCGGTACATCGGCCGATGATAGTAGAAGAAGCCATGGCCGGCATCATCGTAGCGATGGAAGTCATAGGTCTTGCCGTGCTCTTTCAACGCGGCCTCATGCTGGTTGACCTGCTCGGGGCTGGGCGCGCGGTCTTCGTTGCCGAAGATGCCAAGCAGCGGACATGACAGGTCCTTCGTGAATTCGATCGGCGCCGTCGGCGTTTTGGCATTGAGTTCTTCGGGACCCATGATGATGCGGCCACCCCAAAGATCGACGCAGGCATCGACGTCCTGTTTGTGGCAGGCATAAAGATAGGCGTGGTGGCCACCGGAACAGGAGCCGAAGATACCAACCTTGCCGTTGTGGTCGGCCTGGGCTCGGACCCAACGGACGGCAGCCTCCGTATCAGCGACCACTTGGGCATCCGGCACGCCGCCCTCGGCCCGCACCTTGGCGGCGACATCGTCCGGATCTCCCTGGCCGTTGCGCTCATAAAGGTTGTGGCAAATGGCCATGTAGCCGTGATGAGCAAACCGGCGCGTCGCCTCGACATACCATTCGCTCCAGCCTGGCAGATGATGAACAAGCACGACGCCGGGAAACGGCCCTGCGCCCGAAGGTTTGGCGACATAGGCTGAAATCGGATCGCCATTGTCGCCATTGATTGTGATCATCTCGACCGACATGCCACGGTACGTCATCGTTACCTCCTAGGATGTGCAGACCTGAAACCCATACGAGTACCCTCCCAGGTTTCACGCATTCGCACAACCGGACCGACGTTTGACGTCGCTCGGTTCTTGGCGAATGACGTCATCGACTTGCCACTCAGTTCGATTGTTGGGCAATCATGTGCGCAAACAACTGTCAAGCATATGTGTGAGCTTCGTCGAATTTGCGGGAGTGGCAGACAGCCAGACTTGACCCTAGCGGGTGCTTGCCGCAAACGTCCAAAATCAAATAGTTCGTCGATCGACGTTTCCGCGCCTCCGTTGCACAAAAGGGCTGACAATGGGGTGACCCGGGAGCCTAGGTGAGTGTCACATGCCCATGCCGAAACTCGTAATATTCGACTGTGACGGCGTGCTCGTCGACACCGAACCCCCGACCAATGCTGTCATCGCAACAAACCTGGCGCGCTATGGACTTGAGCTCACGGTCACACAGTGCGTCGAGTTGTTCATGGGCGGTACGATGGCCAGCGTCGCGGAAAAGGTTCGGGAGATGGGCTATCCTTTGCCGCGCGACTGGACCGATGAAATCTACCAAGAGCTGTTTGCGCGCTTGGCCGAAGGCGTGAGCGTCATCCCAGGGGTTCTGGATGTGCTCGATGGGTTGGACGCGGACGCCGTTCCCTATTGCGTTGGCTCGAATGGCCC
>JBPCWB010000450.1:0-3680 GCA_051009955.1 Hyphomicrobiaceae bacterium
TAGCCCCTCCTTCTCACGGTGGGGCTTTCCGGCGGATTGATTGAGGCTCGAGCGAACATGGTTTCGTGCGCGCACCGGTTCGTTGCCGCGGCATTGGCGGCAAGGAAGGTCAGCGCTGATCCTCGTTGTTGATGGTCGGGCGGGCGGGGCCGATCTCAGGCGGCAGTGCCACATAATCGGGCGTGGGCAAGAGCAAAGACATCGGCGGCCGGTGCGGCGGATGCAAACGATATCTTGATCCGGCGCGCGCTCACGCTGACGCGAGCCCCGATCTTCAGTAGTTTGAGTCGTATCGATCCGCACGTAGCCGTTGCCAGCCGGGTACCGGCGAGTGCGATGCGTCTGAGCGCCGACAGCAGGACATAGGCCATCGCTGCAAACCACAACCGTAGTTGGTTGGCGCGCATCGTCGAGGCCGATGTGCGATCTGCATAAAGGTCGAGCTGGCATTCCTTGATGCGATTTTCCATGTCACCACGGGCGCAGTACATGTCCTCGTAGAGTGCCCGCGCGTCGACCTCGTCGGCAGAGAGCGAAGTGACGATGAAACGCGGATTGGCACCACCGTGCGTTGCCTCGGCCTTGGCAATCACCCGGCGTGATCGCGACCAACTCTCACGTGTCGACCAGGCAAAGTCACTGAACCACCGCAGCGGCCGGCCCGTCTGCTCGTGGACTTCGATGACTGCATCGAGTTCTGGTGAGATCGCATCGACCAGGCGGGCATTGCGCGCCAGCCCGAACACGTAATCGACATTGTTGGTCTCGCACCATGCCATCAGCTGTTCGCGGGCAAAGCCTGAATCGGCTCGCAGGATGATCCTGACCTCAGGCCAGCGTTCACGGATCTGAGCCGTAATGCGGGCAATCTCTTCTCGGGAACCGGCTGAGGCATCAATGTTGGAGCGCCGGAGCTTGGCGGCCAGCAGGTGACGACCGCAAAAGATGTACAGCGGCAGATAGCAATAGCAGTCGTAGTAGCCGTGGAAGAAGCGGCCTTCCTGGTGGCCGTGTAGAGGATCGTCGGTGGCATCAAGGTCGATGATGATCTCATTGGGGGCACGAGCGTGGGCGTCCAGGAATGCCGCCGGAAACAGCCGCTCGATGGCTTCGCCGTCATGGGCGATCTTGTGATAGCGCGACGGTGCAGTGGCCTCACCTTCCTGCGGACAATGCTCAAGCCGGTTCAACGTCGACTTGCCGGCCAGCGGCGCACAGTTGCCACGCCGCGCCGCAAGCTTGCCGGCCATCACTGCCAGGATCGGATCGTAGCGCAAGTCGTCATGGTCGTTGAGATCCTCGTAACCGAGTGCGATCGCAAAGACCCGCTGGCCAACCAACGTTGCAACTGAATGCTCCACGCCGCTCTGGCTGCGCCCGTCACGAGAACAAGCCGCTAAGCGATCGATCAATCCAATTGCTTTGTTCGTCGCCCCGAGCAACAACGAACCGCCATCCGACGTGATCCGGCCACCATCGAACTGGGCCACAATCCTGCGCCCAGCAACCCTTCAGAACTCAAAGGAATCCTGCTTACACTGTGTCGGCATCGGGAACCTCTTTGCGATCAGAGCAAGTCGTTTCAGCAAAACAACTTTCCCTGATTCGAAGACCCGATGCGCTCAAGCTCGGTGAGAAAGGCGGGCTAGTTAGCGTTGAGATTCGAATGATCGACTTCTTTTGGACTGTCGACTTTCTGGCAGGCGACCTTGGTTACGGACTGGCTACGCAGGCCGGAACGAAAAAGTTTGGCGGGAAAGTTTGTGACGGCTATCGCGTCGCTCGGGATCAAGATAGGTGGGACATCTGGGTTGATCGATCAGCAGAGCGATGGCCATGCCATCTGATCAGCAAGCGAACTGTTGGTAACGCGGCGCTCAGTCAGGCCAACGATTTCACCTGGCAACTGGCGCCGAAGATCTCAGAGAGCACGTTCAAGTTCGTTCCTGTATCTCGCAGGTGTTTCGGTGCGCCGGGTGGAGGATATCCCGCAAGCGCTGTGGGGCACGTGCGTGTCACCTTCGACGGTCAGCGAACTCAACAATAAGATCTATGCGCGTATTGAAGAGTGGCGCAACGCACCGATTGAGGCCGCACATCCATACGTCTATCTCGACGGCATCGTCATGAAGCGGACATGGGCGGGTGAAGTGGGCAACGTCTCGCTACTGGTTGCGATCGGCATCAATGCCGATGGCTATCGCGATATTCTCGGCATTTGCGAAGGTGCCAAGGAAGACAAAGCCGGCTGGTCGTCGTTTCTGAAGCACTTGAAGGGGCGCGGGCTCAAGGGCGTCGAGTTGATTACATCGGATGCCTGCAGGGGTCTCGCTGAAAGTGCCGCCGAGTTCTTTCCCAATGCGCGTAGGCAACGCTGCACGGTGCACTGGTATCGCAATGTCTTCTCTCATGTGCCGCCATCGAAGGTGCGTGAAGTCGCCGAGATGCTGAAGGCAATTCACGCGAGCGAGGATCGGCTCGCGGTTCGCGCAGCTGCCATGCGCAGACTGACGCGGTCGACCAGCGAGCGGGCGTAATCGAGCCACTTTACCCGCAGCCGCAGCCCCGCCGGGGGCGTCCGGGTCAGGGCATTGAAGGTCCGCCCGCAGGCCTTGCACATGTAGCGCTTCAAATCAGAGGCGGTGCCCCGACGTCGGCTTTGCCGCAATGGCCGCGGGCGGGAGCGCCGCAAAGCGCGTGTCGATCAGCGCTATCACGTCATCACCTGAGCTCTTCGTCGACAGCGCCGCGACGAGAGCGTCGCGCAGACCTTCGAATGCGATGCGGATGGCTTTTTTTTGCATGAGAGCTTACGCAACGTTGGTTTGTCGTAAAATCAGAAGTGTTCATTCTTGGCAGATGTTAGCAGAGATCAGCTGATCTGGATCAAGTGACCACGGCCACGCCTAGCATAAATTCTTGCGTGAGATTCCAATTCTAGGAGAAGATGACGATGAGTAAGTATCTGGTTGTTGAGTTTCCCAATGAAAGCAAGGCCTACGAGGGCTCGCAGGCTTTGCGAGACCTCCATATGGACGGTAATATTAGCGTCTATGCGGCAGCCGTTATTGAAAAACAGGAAAATGGCAGCCTTGTCGTCAAGGACGCTGCGGATGAGGGGCCAATCGGTACCGCTGTCGGTATGCTTACGGGTGGTCTCGTCGGGCTGCTCGCTGGACCGGCCGGTGTTGCAGCAGGCATGATCAGCGGCGGCGCACTAGGCTCGATCGCCGATTTGGATAACGCTGGGGTCGGCTTAGATTTTGTTGACGCAGTGGGCAAGCGAATGTCTTCCGGCTCAACAGCGGTTATCGCCGAGATCGAAGAGTATTGGAGCGCTCCGGTTGATACGCGCATGACCGCCCTTGGTGGAACAGTGCATCGGAAATGGCGTGTCGATTTCGCCGATCAACAAATGGAGCAAGAGATAAAAGCTTGGAACGACGAACTCGATGAGCTTAATGCTGAGTTGGACCAAGCTGCGGCCGATGCCAAAGCAGCAATCCAAACACGCATTAGCGAAGTCAAGGCTAGCGTCAAGGAAGCTGGAGACAAAATTAGCTCGCGATTGGCGCAACTGGAAAGCCAAGCGAGTGCCAAGATAAAAGAATTGAAAGATCAGGCAGCCAAATCTAGCGCCGAATCGAAGGCAAAGATCGAGAAGCGCATCGATGAGATCA
>JBPCWB010000451.1:0-2909 GCA_051009955.1 Hyphomicrobiaceae bacterium
GCGGTGATGTCCAAGGCTGGATTGAGCGTTACCGTAATAACCCGGTTCATGACACAGCCGCACCGTGATCAGCTGAAATTGCCGTTTCTGTGTCTCCTGCTTCCGCCGCAGCCACCACCTCCTTGACACGAAAGAAACTGTCGGGACTTACCGAAATCGAGTCGATCCCCTCGCCGACAAGGAACCGGGCGAACTCCGGTCTGTCGCTTGGCGCCTGTCCGCATAGCCCGGTATGCGTGCCGCATGACCGTGCTTTTGCCAGAACTTCGCTGATGGCCCGCGTGACGGCCTCGTTTTCTTCGTCAAATAGATCGGCCAACAGAGCGCTATCACGATCAATTCCCAGAACAAGCTGAGTCAAGTCGTTAGAGCCGATCGAGAATCCGTCGAAGCGCTGCGCGAACTCTTCCGCCAAAATGACATTTGCCGGGATCTCGACCATCATGAAGATCTTGAGCCCGCTGTCACCGCGCTTGAGGCCGTTCTCGGCCAAGACCGCAAGCACCTTATCGGCTTCAGCGAGCGTCCGGCAGAATGGCACCATAACGATCACATTGATCAACCCAATTCGGTTGCGAACAACATTGATGGCGCGGCATTCGAGCGCAAACCCATCTCGGTAGCCGGGGCTGTAGTAGCGGCTGACACCGCGCCACCCGATCATCGGGTTTTCTTCATGGGGTTCGAAGGCAGCACCCCCGATCAGTCGAGCATATTCATTCGTTTTGAAGTCACTTAGACGAACGATCGCCGGGCGCGGGTGCTGCGCCGCTGCAATTCTTGCAATTCCCATTGCTAAGTTTTCGACGAAATAGTCTTGCTTTGTCCTGAAGCCTCGGCACAGCAATTCGATTTCGGTCTTGATCGAACCCTCCTTGATCGCGTCGAAGTGAACAAGCGCCATCGGATGGACCTTAATGAGGTGAGCAACGATAAACTCTAGGCGAGCGAGCCCAACGCCGTCGCTCGGCAAACGCCACCATCGATAGGCCGTTGCTGGATCTGCAAGATTGAGCATCACTCGCGTTCGTGTCTTCGGCAATTGCGCAACGTTAACAGTTTGTACCTCGATTGCGGCGGCACCCTCGTACACGTGCCCTTCATCGCCTTCGCAACATGAAACCGTTACCAGTTGCCCCGGTCTCAGTTGTTCAGTCGCGTTGCCGGTCCCGACGATTGCGGGCAACCCGAGTTCACGGCTCACGATGGCGGCATGGCTGGTGCGTCCACCGTGATTAGTCACAATTGCGCGGGTCTGCTTCATGATCGGGACCCAATCAGGGTCCGTGATGTCCGTGACGAGAACGGTGCCAACCTCAAATGCGTCTATCTCAGCTGGACTGTTCAATCGGCAAACGGTCCCGACAGCTGCTTTGTCGCCAATGGCCAGGCCGGTGGCAAGTCGCTCTCCCAGTTTGCTGACGCGATAGCTGCAGAATTCGTTCGTACTGCGATCTGCCTGCACGGTTTCGGGGCGCGCTTGGACGATATACAGTTTGCCTGTTTTGCCGTCCTTTGCCCATTCGATGTCCATGGGACGACCGTAGTGACGCTCGATCGCCGTGGCCCAGCGTGCGAGCTGCAAAACCTCGTCATCGTTCAGCACCCAGCTCTCGCGTTCCGCCACGGTGGTCGCAGTCAGCGCGGTTTGTGCCCCGGCGCCCCCTTCCGGGCACACCAGTTTTTGGCGTTTGCTCCCGAGCGCCTTATGGATGATTGGTCGGAAGCCGTCCTGCGCTAGCAAAGGCTTGAAAACGTGATACTCATCGGGCTCTACGATCCCCTGAACCACCGTTTCGCCCAGCCCCCAGGCTGCCGTGATTAGTGCCGCGTTTGGGAAGCCCGTTTCTGTGTCGATTGAGAACATGACGCCAGCGCCGGCGAGGTCCGAGCGGATCATATGCTGGACGCCCACCGACAGCGCAATCGACATGTGGTCAAAGTTGTTGTTGATGCGATAGGCGATGGCGCGATTGGTAAAGAGCGACGCTAGGCACCGCTTGATCGCGCCAAGGAGGTCATCCTCACCGCGGACATTCAGAAACGACTCAAGCTGGCAGGCAAAGCTGGCTTCCGGCAAATCCTCTGCAGTAGCACTCGAACGCACTGCCACGGCAGGCAGCTTATTGTTGACCATCATTCCTCGATAAGCGTCGAGAACAGCGTCAACGACTGCTTCAGGCAGTTCGCCGTTTAGGATGAAGCTACGAACATGGGCACCAACGTCGGCGAGATTGGACAGATCGTCGTTCAAACCATCCAAGGTTGACCTAATTGGCGCGCGCAGGTCGTTGGTGTCGATAAAGGACCAGTAGGCTTCGGAAGTGGTTGCAAAACCCGCGGGAACACGGATGCCGACCTGGCTGAGATTTTGAATCATCTCTCCGATTGAGGCATTCTTTCCACCAACGCTGTCACCATCGGCTCGACCAATCTCTGAAAACCATCGAAGCAGATCAACGTCACTCATGCCTCAGCCTCCGGCATTTGGTTCGGAGTTGCAGTCGGATTGTCGGTCCATGCGACCAGTCGGTCGTCAAGCACCGCAATCGAGTCTTTTTCGACCGCTCGCACGAGCCTGAATGTGTATGATTGGCCCGAACTAACCTTTCGTACGTGTCCCCGGTAAGCGATGGTGACAGGTGGCGCCGTACTAGACGTACTCGCGACGGTCAGATCGCGATGCGTCACAGTTATGTTGAGGGTATGTCCGCGGTAGTGAATCGTAGTGCGCAGGCAAGTCAGCTCTTCGGGCAACTGCGGATTAAACCGTAGTGTGTCGGCGAGTATTTCGATGCCTGTATAACATCGCTGCACAAGATCAACGCTGCCCGCCATCGCACCGAGGTGAATGCCTTCGGCCGTTGTACCGCCCTGCAGATCATCGACATCAGATCCCAAAGCTTGCT
>JBPCWB010000452.1:0-4360 GCA_051009955.1 Hyphomicrobiaceae bacterium
GTCTGCGATAGTTACTACGACGCGATCAAATCAGCGCCACCGTCACGTATCCAGGCCATCGACATGGGACGTCGCAGCCTGCACGACGAGGGAAGCAAGACGCTCACCGAGCGCCTCGAAGGCAAGATTACGCTCGACCATGACACGGCACGCCGACTCTTCACCTTGATTTGCTCTCTGCATTGGAAGGGCTAGGCGGTTGCGGCGTGCGGGAGATCTGCCGGGAGCCGTTCTGTTTGCGTGTACGATGAACGCCGTCAGATCGCCGATGGCAGCCGGTCTAATGCGCCACCTCGCCGGACGTCAGATCTACGTTGAGTCGGCCGGTGTCAGGCAGGGTGAGCCGGACCCATTCGTCACGGCGATCATGGCTGAGATCGGGATCGATATGTCGGCGCACCGCCCCCATACGCTCACCGATCTCTACGATACCACCTTCGATCTCATCGTATCGCTGTCTCCCGAAGCGCATCACCAGGCATTGGAACTGACCCGGACTATGGCGGTCGAGGTTGAGTACTGGCCGACGTTTGATGCCTCGATCATGGTCGGGCAGGGAAACCGCGATCAGGTTCTAGACAGCTACCGCAGCGTCCGCGATGCACTCTTTGTCGGAATCAAGCGGCGTTTTGGCCTCGGTGGCGGACCGAGGGTCTAGGAGACGGGCGCAGCACTGCGTGACTCAGCAACAAACCAGGTCTTGAGCGGTCCGACACCTTTGATCTCAATGGGCTCACGTTCCTCCAACGCAAAGACATCGCCCAACTGTTCGTGCGTGGCCGGACAGATCAGAATCCGGCCCCGCTCGCTCGCACCTTCCATGCGTGAGGCAAGGTTGACGGTATCGCCCCACACATCATAACTGAATTTTTGCGTCCCAATGACGCCAGCGAGGACCGGACCGCTCGCCAAACCGACACGGATATGCAAGTCAACGCTCTGGGCTTCGCGCACATCCGCGATGACCTTCATCATGTCCCGCGCCATCGTCACGGAACGTTGCGCCGCGTCCGCACACGGTTGCGGCACGCCCGCGACCGCCATGTATGCGTCGCCGATCGTCTTGATTTTTTCGATCCCGTGGTGCACCGCCAGACGATCGAATTGACGGACGATGTCGTTCAACAGATCGACAACGCGATCCGGGCCTAGCTTGCGCGACAGCGCGACGAAGCCCGAGATATCGGCAAACATGACTGTAACGTTGGCGTGCGTGTCGGCGATGACCGCATCGGGTCTCGCCTTCAGCCGCTCGACGATGCTATCCGGCAAAATGTTGCGCAGCAAAGCGTCCGTTTCAGCTTTCGCGTCTTCGGCAAGACGGAACGCATACCAGACCGTTGCCGCTATCAGTACCGCAGTGGAAATTGCGGCTTGGTAGTACAAGGGATTCAGAACATCATCACCCGCATCGATCAGGGCACGGCCAGGCGGGAACGAAAACCAAGCATAAATGTGCAACGCCAGGCCACTCACGACGGTTAGCAGCACCAGGCGGATACGGTTTAAACCGAAGACAACGAATGGCGCTGCGGCTCCGGCAAAATACTGCAGGTGAAGCCCGGCGTGCCGACCCAAATACATCGTGAACAGCAGAAGCGCGACCCATTCCGTCACCACGATGACCAAGCCACCCGCGATATCGCTGACGCGATGCGATAGCGGAACGAGCAGAGCCACGGCGACAAGTGCAACGTTGAGCAGGATGATCGGCTCAAATTTGTTATAATCAAATTGAGCATGCTGAACCGCATATCCAGCAGTCGTGAACGCAATCAGATAGGCAATTGCATTCATAATCATCAGCCGATGACGCGTCGCCGGATCGTAGCCGCTGGTGCCGAGCTGCAACAGCCAAGTCAGTCCCCGCGATATGGCGCCGCCGCGAAGACGAGCCGAATAGCTCGCTGACGCACGCGCCTGACTGTGGTCCTTGTCCTGACTCATCGGAATTCACATTTCGGCAACAGAAGTGAAATTGCGCGCTATTTAGTCCATTTCCGCCAAGCACTTAAGATCCTCGAAGTCACATCGGATCTTGCTGCCGTCGCGACGAATGGTTCCCTGGTCTTCGAGCAACGTCAGAGCCGCATTCACTTTCGGTCGGCTCGCACCGAGCAGCAGCGCCAGTTCACCCTGTGACATCCCGAGCGACACGGTCACCAGACCGTCTGCGTCCTCGCCATCGCTGTGCTGCTGGCAACGCCCCAGCAAAAACCGCGCCAACCGCACTTCAATGCGGTGCAGCGCGACGCCTTCGAGTTGCAGATCCGCCTCTCTGAGCCGGGCACACATGAACCGCAACAAACCCTTTGCGAATGTCCAGGAGGATTCCAGCAGTCGGTCGAGGGCGGCTTGTCCAAGCGTCATCGCCTCGGTTTTTGTCACCGCCGTCGCATCGGCCGTCCGCGCCTTGCCGTCCAACATTGCAATTTCGCCAAAAATACTACCGGCACCGGCATGCGTGAACGCAAGCTCACGCCCCTCCGCCGTCAATATCGATAACCGCACGAGGCCATTGGTCACGTAGTAGAGTTCTTTTCCTGCATCGCCGCGTGAGAAAATTGACTGCCCCGCAGTGAACGCCACCGGACGCATCTCCTTGACGATCAGTAGACGCGTTGGCATGTCCAAGTTTCCGAAGAGCTCTGTCGCCTCCATGGCTTCGGCAAGGTTCTGATGGTCTGACATATTCGAACTCCAGGGCAAGCAACACTAGACTGTACCGCGATGCGTGACAGCCAACCCCCGAGGACCCCATCATAACCTTACCACGCTCACGGTGGAAACTTTCCAACAGAATCGGGCGTCTTTGCCGGGCCGCCTGATCAAGGACTTGCTTTCGCGAGCATCCCGGCGCATTCTCCGCGCCACATGGCAGCCACCCCGGCACGGCGACGTGATCGGGCCTGTGGCTGCACCAGCTATGCATGCTAGAGAGGACACATGGCAAAAGAGGAACTTCTCGAGTTCCCAGGCGTTGTAACGGAGTTACTGCCAAACGCGACGTTTCGCGTAAAACTTGAAAATGGCCACGAGATCATCGCACACACTGCGGGACGGATGCGCAAGAACAGAATTCGCGTCCTGGCCGGCGACAAAGTGCAAGTCGAGATGACGCCTTATGACCTCACCAAAGGCCGGATTACTTACCGCTTTAAGTAGGACCGACGCGCCGCGTCGCGAAACGCTGCGCCGGCAGCGGGCCAGCGGCTTCGGCCGCAGGTCCGCCGATACACTTCCGCGCCTTGTTCTGGCGAGCGGCTCGCCGCGCCGCCTGACGCTGCTTGGGCAGATTGGCATCGAGCCGACGGCGCTGCGCCCGGCATCAATCGATGAGACGCCAAAACGTGGTGAAATGCCACGAACGCTGGCGAGCCGCCTGGCACGCGGCAAGGCTGAGGCGGCGCGTGATCAGATCGCCGACGACATGGAATTGGCCGACGCCTATGTTCTGGCCGCCGATACAGTCGTCGCCGTCGGCCGCCGGATTCTCGGCAAACCAGCTTTCCTCGAAGAAGCCGTGGCCGCGCTTGAGCTTCTTTCCGGGCGAGCCCACCGCGTGCTGACCGGCGTTTGCCTTATCACGCCGGACGACCGCCAACGCACCCGCATGGTTGAAACGCATGTGCGGTTCAAACGTCTGTCGCGCGAAGAGATCGAGGCCTACATTGCGTCACGTGAATGGCGCGGCAAAGCTGGCGGCTATGCCATCCAGGGGCTTGCGAGCTGCTTCATTCAGAAGCTCAATGGCTCCTATACGAATGTCGTCGGCCTGCCGCTGACCGAGGTCGTGCAATTGCTCTCCGGCGAAGGCCTTCCGATCCATCACGGCTGGGTGAACGCGGCCGACATTGAGCCCGAGTGACAAGCAGGTCGGGGTACCTGAGAGAGAACCGCCAACGATGCAACTCAAAGCCGATAACGACGATACGCACCCGCGCATACCGAAATGCGCGAACTGCAATAAGCCGATGGCACCGGATTTTCGGCCATTCTGTTCGCAGCGCTGCAAAGACGTCGACCTGTCCCGCTGGCTGTCAGGCCGATACGCCATTCCGGGCGGCAATTCCGACGCCGACGAAGATGGCGATGACGCCGCTGCGGCAACCCAGGCGTCGACGCACGGTGACGACGCCGGCTGATCCGCAACCTGAAACGCGGCGAGGCTTGCCGCCAGATGCGGCAGGATCGCTGATGCCGAAATGACGACTTGCAACCGGCCAACAGGCAAACTATACACACTTCCCTCGCCGCAAATTGACGCCACCCGCGTCAAGGCACGCCCAGGTAGCTCAGTTGGTAGAGCATGCGACTGAAAATCGCAGTGTCGGTGGTTCGATTCCGCCCCTGGGCACCA
>JBPCWB010000453.1:0-2530 GCA_051009955.1 Hyphomicrobiaceae bacterium
TTGGGGCCAATGGCATTGGACCTGATGGAGCAGGGTATGAGCGCCGGAGAAGCTATCGCGCGGGTGCAGGAGCGCGGAACGTTCATCGCGTACCGCCAAGTGCTTGTCGTGGATGCGGCGGGCCGCACGGCCATTCACTCCGGGCCGAATTCACTGGGCATATGGACTGCCGCGCAGGGCGAGAATGTTGCTTCGGGCGGCAACCTTTTGGCGAATGATGGAGTCCCTCAGGCCATCGTCGACGGCTTTGTCGGGTCGTCCGGTCATCTCGGAGACCGCTTGATCGCGGCCATGCGCGCAGGATTGGCTGCCGGGGGTGAGGCGGGGCCCGTCCACTCGGCCGGACTCAAGCTCGTGGACAAGGTCAGTTGGCCAGTCGCCGATCTACGATGCGATTGGACGGAAGATTGCCCGGTCGAGGCTGTGGCAAGGGCATGGGAAGTGTACAAGCCGCAGCTTGAGGCCTACATCCAGCGTGCGCTCGATCCCCGCCAGGCGCCATCCTATGGCGTTCCCGGTGACGAATAAAACGCGAGGATTCCGAACCAGGAAGATCCCCAGCAATAATCTGCATCCGGATCATTCGGCATTCACGGCTTGGAGATTGCGGGACTTGGAGGCACGCGCGGCGGCGCAGCGATTTCGAAATTCGCGCGAGAAAGGATCGACTGGACCGAAACGGCCGGGGTCAAACGACGTTAGGTCAAACTCGGAGTCTTCTCGCCGCGCCAGCGCTGACATTGCCGAACCAATCCCGGCGGAGAGGGCAATGCCGCTTCCACAGCATCCGGCTGCCGTGAAAAAGCCGGAGGAACCCGGAACCGCGCCAAGAAGGATGGCGCCGTCCGGCGTGTAAGTGGAGAGACCGCTGACATATGATGCGAACTGCGCTTGCGGAATCGCCGGGAAAAATACTGAGACGGAGTCCATGGCTTCGGCCATGACGTCCCAATGCTCTTCACCCTGCGTGGGGGAAAATGCATTGATGTCATCCGGCAGTTCGCGCGCATCGAAAGTGGCCGAGTTTGCCTCCTGGACTCCAACCACCATTCCGTTGATTTCCGGGCGGATGTAGGCTCGCGAGTCGGGGAGCAGGGTGACAGGAAAGTCGCCGCCATAGGCTGTATTGGGAGCGGTAATCCAATAGTGGCTTCGCGTGGGCGCCATGGGAAGGGGATAACCCGCGCGGGCAGAAATCAGGGACGCCCAGGCGCCCGCAGCATCGATCACAGAACCAGCGAGGATATCGCCGGACGCCGTACTGACACCACAGACACGATCGGCGTTGATAATCAGATCATTTACAGCAGTACGTGGTCGAATGTGCGCTCCAAGCTTGCGCGCGGCCCGACCGTAGGCCGTGCTGAGCATGTAGGGATCGACATACCCATCGGTCGGAAAGAACGTGATGCGATGTGCCGTCAGTGGATCCAGCCACGGTGCTTTTTCGTGCACGTCTTCAGGGCTCAAATGCTGGAACGGAATACGGCGACTTGAGGCGTCCTGCTCCATACTTTCCAATTCAGCGACGCGCGCAGCTGACGCCGCGATCCGAAGGCTGCCGACGTCGTGGTACCCGATCGGTTCACCCTGTTCCTCTTCGAGCAATGGAATGGTGTCGCGGGTCAACTTGACCAACGGTGTCTTGGCTGGTTTGGACGTGGCCTGCAAAATCAGACCTGCCGCCTTGCTGGAGGCCGCACTGGCCAGCTCATTGCGCTCAATGACGAGAATGCTCTCTTGGCCGTCGCGGGCAAGGTAATAGGCAATAGATAAGCCGACAATGCCACCGCCGATGATGATGTGGTCAAAGGTTTCCATTCAACACGCTAATCCACTATGTGTGCGAGATGACTGCCAGATTGTGCAACGGAGTTGCGCGCCAGACGGGCGGGAGAGCGGCACCTGCTGAAAGCTCATCGATGCACAGTTCAGGCCATCCGGGATCCAACCTCGAACTTGGCCTGACGGCACCCCCTCGACAAGCGAAAACTCAAACGGCAAGACGCGATTCGGCACGGTGCATTTTCCGGCTCGGGACGGTTGCAAGGTGCCCCGTCACGAGGCGTCTGTGCAAGATGCGATCATGCGGTCAACCTAACTCGTTCTATGGTTCTTCTTCATCGTTCTCGAGACCAACACGGATTGATCCAAATCATGGCCGAGTCGGCCTCGGCTGTAGCCTGATGCAGATGTTCATAGGATTGAAGTGGCAGTAGCGCAGGAACTGCGCGCAGCAGAGTAATAATATGGCCGAAGAGCTCAACTTGACCGGAAGATGCATGTGCGGTGCGGTCAGAATTACCGCGGTCTCTCGAGAGCCCGGTGTCGGCGTGTGTCATTGCGATATGTGCCGCCGCTGGTCGGCAGGGCCGTTTATGGAAGTAACGTGCCAAGAGGTGGAATTCGAAGGCAATGAGCACATCGGCCGAATACGGTCGTCCGAGTGGGCGGAACGAGGCTTCTGCACCAAATGTGGATCAAATCTTTTCTATCACATCATGCAGAGTAGCGATTATCAAGTTTCTGC
>JBPCWB010000454.1:0-3312 GCA_051009955.1 Hyphomicrobiaceae bacterium
GGTTTGGTCTCAGTGCCTGCGAATACATGGCCGAGCGCAAGATCATCCTGACCGGCGGTGACACATCGGCAAATGATGCGCAGCCTGTCAGCGACGTAAAAGACGCCGCTGTGCCCTGTCATACCGAGATGCAGACCCGCCGCGGGATCTGGAACATTGAGAACCTGGAATTCACCCAACTTCTAAAGGATGGGGTCTATGAGTTTCTGTTCGTTTGGGCACCTCTGAAAATTGTTGGTGGCACGGGGTCGCCGGGCAATCCCGTTGCGCTCTACTAAGCGTCTGTCGATTTGTGTCGTAGCGAAGCTGGGTCCGGGGCGGTTGACGCCCCGGACCGTTGGAGATGATGCGGTCGAGAATGTGTAGGCCGAGATAATATTGTTACGGGGATTGTTGGCTGTCAGTTGCGCGGCAATTCTGGCACTTACGGTGCAAATTGCGAGCAGCGAAGCGCTGCTGCGGATCGATTGGAGCGATCTGGTTCCGCGCAAACAAGGGTTGGAAAACCCCTTTGTGGGCCTCACGGATGATCAACGCTATACGCTTGGCAATGTGGCGCGTATTCGTGAGCTGAAGGCGAGAGGCGCTCTTGCCGATGATCCGGCGACGCGCGCAGACGGTATGAAGTATGAGCGCCAACTCACTCAGCAAGGCATCGATGTCGACGGCTTGTTGGCCGAATACCAGGTGTTCAAGGAGAGGGTCACGTCGCAACGCAGTCAGCTGCAGTCGAGTTTGAACGGCAAGGACGCCAAAATCGCCGGCTATCTGATACCTTTGCAGTTCGACCCGGAAGGCGCCACTGAATTTCTGCTCGTACCTTATGTCGGCGCGTGTATTCACACACCACCTCCACCACGCAATCAGATCGTTTACCTACGCTCAAAAAAGCCCTTCAAGATTACGACGCTGTTTCAAGCGGTTTGGGCCAAGGGGCGATTGAGCACCAAGCCGGGAAGCCATGAACTCTCCTTTGTCGATGGGCAGCGAGATATTGAGACCGGCTACTTTCTCGAAGCCGCTGAACTGAGCCGGTATCGCTCCTAATCGCCTCAGGATACTGAGCGCGCCAGGCTGAATCGGAAGCAATTTTGTTTGCGCGCGCCGCGCCGATCCAGCAGAACGGCGATGCCGTCAGGCTCAAAGATTCTTTTCCATGAACACCTTGTTGCCCTTCCGTCCCGTCTCGCGCCAACCAAAATGCTTATAAAGGCCAATGTTCTCGGGGATGGCGGCATGGGTCGTCAACTTCAGGACATTCAATCCTGACTGTCGCGTCTCCGTCTCGGCACGATCGATGAGAGCCCGCCCGAGGCCCGACCCGCTGGCGATGGGATCAACAGCGACATTCGCGAGCACGGCCTGATCCTCTTTGATCACGAGCACCAAACCGCCGACGATCCGATCTCCTGCTAAGGCAACCCAAACCATGTGGTCGCGAATGTCGTTTGCGATGCCTTCCGACACGTCGGGAAGATCGGTGACCCGCCCAGCATATTTGGCATAGGCAGCATCAATGCACGCTGTCAGTGCTGCAGCGTCGGCCGGATCGGCTCTGCGGATGGTCCATTTTGCCATGTGCAAGGATTGCAGAAGCGACGGGCTGATGCAAATGAGAGGACATTCATCGCGGCATCATTCGCGCACTGCCATCAGTGATTGTTATCGTCTCGTGAACAGCCGCCGCCTGAGGGGTGCGCCGCGCCTGCTAGGACTTGCGCACATAGTCAATGAGGCCAGCCAGTCAGCCTAGTTGGTCTTTCGGTCGGCATGCGCGTCGAGCAGCTTGGCGATCTTCTCGACAGCTTGAGCAGCGGTTGTTCCAAACGGTATCGAGTCAAAGACCTTGCCGTTGGCGTCGAGCAGCAGGACGGATGAAGAATGGTCCATACTGTAGCCATTGTCCTTGTCTTCCACCCGGCGCACAGTGATGTCGTACTTTGATACCAGTGAAGCGAGTTGCTGCGGTGCGCCCGTCAGGCCACGGATTTTGTCTGAGAAGTGCTCCAGATACGACTTCAGTACTTTCGGTGTATCGCGTTCCGGATCGACCGATACAAAAGACCAGGACGTCTTGTCGGCTCGTTTGCCAAGTGTATCGATCCAGTTGCTCATTTCCAGGAGTGTCGTCGGGCAGATGTCGGGGCAGAACGTGAAACCGAATGCCATGATAGCCGGCCCGCCCATGAGCATCTCATGCGATACCGTCTTGCCGGTCTGATCGGTCAAGCGCCATGTTCCTGGCGCGGGAGGCTGCGATATGGCGGATTGGACCGCCGCCGAGTCGGCCTGTTTCGCGGTCGACGTGTTGGCCGCCTGCGGCGCTTCTGCGGTTTGCGATTGCGGCGCCCCCGTTTGCGACGTCTGCGTCTGCGCTGTTTGACCCGTCTCTTCTGCTTCCGTTTTGGTCAATCGCGTAACGCCGATGCGCGCGCCGGCATCCGCGATGACTTTCTGGAGCATCTCTGCTTCAGCTCCGGATTTCAGCCCGGCGATTAGTCTGTCGCGCAATTCCTCAAACGTTGGTACAGGGCGAGTCTCGCGGTCAGTGATCCAGACGATATGGCATCTGCCATCGTGCAGAATGAGGTGTGCCCTGTTCTGCTCCAAACCCGCGAGCTTGTCGCCATAGCCAAAAATCACATGGCGAGTCATGACCGTGCCGACTTCGCCACCTTCTTCGCCCAGATCTTTCAGGACGTGATGCCTCTTGGCGGCCAGGGTGAAGTCCGCGAGGCTTTTGATGGTTCTCAGCTGCGATCGGCAGGTTGTTTCATCGGCGAACTGGATGTCGCGGAGGGTGATGTGTTCTCCACCGAGGCTGTCTTTCGTGGCGTCGTAGTAGTCGCGTGCCTGCTTGTCCGACACCGAAGCTTTCGCGCGCACATCGTGCTCGATCATGTTGCCGACGACGGCGCTCTTTATCCGGTCACGAACGGCGCGGTTCTCTTGCATCTTTTGAAGCGCCAGCTGAAAGATGAGCTCTTCGCGCACGAGGCTGTCGATGAAACGCGCACGCCGACTGCGCACGTCGATCTGGTCGCCCAACGTGAGGGCGTTCATGGCGCGCTGCACATCGCTTTCGCGAATAATATGATTGCCGACGATAGCAACGGGCGGATCCGCCAGTGGCTTTGCGGCTTTGACATCACTGTTGCCTTGCTGAGCGGAAGTTCCGATCGTGGCTGAAATGATCAGGGCCACGGACAGGACTGCTACTTGGCCCAGCCGGCGGGAGATTTCCGAAAAATCAGCGTTGTTCATGCCGTTTCATAACCTCCTCGAAGTAGACGATGGCTGCGTCCGAATGCC
>JBPCWB010000455.1:0-6787 GCA_051009955.1 Hyphomicrobiaceae bacterium
GGGCGCCTCAGTTTGAAAGGATCGGGTAGTATGCAGAGAGGCCTGCGAGTATGAACTCGATACCAAGAGCACCGACGATCATGCCCAGCAAGCGGTTCAACACGCTTTGTGTGACCGGCCCGATGAATTGCCCGGCAATGGTCGCGACGCACAAACCAACGGTAATCACCACTGCCACCGATCCGATGACGCCGATGATGACGGCGTCGTGGAGATCATGCCCGATATGAAAATCGGCATGTGCATAAACCATGACAGCCGTTATCGCGCCGGGCCCGGCAAACAGCGGCACCGCCAGCGGAAAAATGCCAACCGCGATAGGGTTTGTCGCAACCAAGGTGTTCTGATCGTCATTCGCAGTAATTCGCAACACGCCCAGCATATCCAGCGCGATCAGCAAAACAACCAGACCGCCCATAATCTTAAACGATGCGATCGAGATGCCGAAAGTCTTGAGAATGGATTGGCCAAATACTCCAAAGGCAATAAGGATGAGGCAAGTCGCGACGCCAGCGACGGCAGCCGTTAGAAAGCGGTCTGCCAGTTTCATTTGCGATGTTTGTTGGAGGAAAACCGGTATGTTTCCCGGCACGTCGACAATCGCGAGCAGTGCAATCAAAAGTTTGAAATACTCATTGAATTCGCCCATCGCCAATGCATTGCTCTCCTCAACGGCAGCGCGCGTTCAAGTTGCACGAGTTGGGTTCCGACTGACTGAGTCTGTATGATTTCTCTGATCCCGTCGGCGAATACTGTCGCTGCGCATTCGCTTTCAATGATGAAAAGATTTCCCGATTGTGCGGGTTAAAGCGACTGATTTGAACCGCCGGCATTTTCTTATTTCTCAGCGCTGCGAGCGCATCGCTCATTTTCAGCACCACGCATGCATGTGCTTCAATGTTTTTACGTCACTGAAAATTCACGGGATCGCAATCAACGAAAGTTCTATTTGGGATCAAAAAGTGCGCAGAATCTGCGCTTCGTTTGGACTTGTCCACGCGCCGATTACACAGTCCGTATTGGTCGGAGCGCACGGCAACACGTATGCTGGTGGAGCGTTGGGGGAGTGCTCGCCTGCGTGGGGAAGTTGGCCATCAATCGGCAAGGGTTCCAATGGATCGATCGAATATTTGCTGATCGACGTGTCCGGCCCCCGGGACAATGTCCAACGTCCATCCGAAGCGCACGCCGAGGCGAGCTCCTAGCCGGCGACAATGGTCGAAGTGCTATTGGCCACGCCGCGGGAATGGAGCGTCAGATTCCCATGGCACCACTCGCAGAAGGGTGGCCGCTTCTCAGGATCGCGAAATGCGCTCGATCTTCACTTGCATCGCAGCAAGTTCGGCCTTCAGAAGATCAATTTCCGATACGGCCTTCGGAGCGGCTTCCGGTTCGGACGTTGCCGCCTCAGCATCTGCTTGTGTCTCATCGCCCGGCTCGGCAGACGGCTCGCCAAGACCATTCGGTGTAGGATCTGCCGCATCGCCATTGGCGCCCGGTTGCGGTGCACCGCCACCTTGGCTCAACGGAGACCACATGCTCATGGCCTGCTCGAACAGCGCCAGATTCTTGCGTGCCTGCTCCTGATAGGCTTCGAAGGCATTGGGTCCCCAATTCGTGAACTGCGTGCGATAGCGCTCTTGTTCCTTGGCCAGGGCGGACATCGAGTATTGCAAGTAGCTTGGGACCATCTTGCCGACCGCATCATCGTAGTAGCGGATCAACTGGCGCAGAAACGGGATCGGCAACAGGGTTGGCCCGCCGGCCTTGCCTTCCTGCTCGACGATGATCTGGGTCAAGACAGAGTGCGTGAGGTCATCTCCGCTTTTTGCATCGCAAACGACGAAATCACGATCGGCACGCACCATCTGGGCCAGATCCTCCAATGTCACGTAGGAACTGGTTTCGGTATTGTAGAGGCGGCGGTTCGCGTATTTCTTGATGACGACCGCCTCGTCTGAACGGTCGCGTTGGTCTGCCATGCCCGGATCCCGAATTGATTGACGTTCATGTTGCGTTGCGGAATAGTATCACGCGAGCGCAATGCCAGCCAGTCATTTTGTCGCGCGTTGCCGCCCGTCGAAACGGGGCTTTCGCGACGAAGGGACGATTGCTGCACCGAAGTGAGACTGCTAGGTCAACCAGAGACTATCGCCCCAGCCGGTGTCAGGCTGAGCGAGCAGATCTCTGCGCATTTCAATTCAGCTTCGTTGATCCCATGTGAACTCGAACGACACGCGCCACCAGGAGGACAGACATGAGCCAGGCCGAAAATACGATCGTCATTGCCAGCGCCGCCCGCACGCCCGTGGGGTCGTTCAATGGTGCTTTCGCAAACGTTCCCGCGCACGAACTCGGCGCAACCGCTATCAAGGCGGCCTTGGATAGAGCGTCAGTTGAAGTTGGTGACGTCTCCGAAGTGATCATGGGCCAGATCCTTTCGGCCGGCATGGGACAGAACCCGGCCCGTCAGGCTTCGTTGTCCGCCGGTATTCCTGTCGAAGCGCCGGCCTGGGGTATGAACCAGCTGTGCGGTTCGGGCCTGCGCGCCGTCGCACTTGGTGCGCAGCAGATCATCGATGGTTCGTCCAGCATCGTCGTTGCCGGCGGCCAGGAAAACATGAGCATGGCGCCACATGTCTCCCATATGCGCGACGGAACCAAGATGGGCGACGTGAAATTCATCGACTCGATGCTCAAGGATGGCCTGATCGATGCCTTCAACGGCTATCACATGGGCAACACGGCCGAAAACGTCGCGCGCCAGTGGCAGATTACGCGCGAGGAGCAGGACGGCTTCGCCGCGGCATCGCAGAACAAGGCGGAGGCGGCACAGAAGGCGGGCAAGTTCAAGGACGAAATCACAGCGGTGACCGTCAAGACCCGTAAGGGTGACATCGTCGTCGACGCTGACGAATACATCAAGGAAGGCGTAACTGCGGAAACACTGGGCAAGTTACGCCCTGCCTTTGATCGCAAAGAAGGGACGGTGACGGCCGGTAATGCATCCGGCATCAATGACGGGGCTGCCGCTGTCGTTCTCATGACAGCCGCCGAAGCCGAGAAACGCGGCGTCAATCCCATGGCACGCATCGTCTCGTGGGGGCATGCGGGGCTTGATCCGTCGATCATGGGAACCGGCCCGATACCGGCGTCAAAGAAAGCACTCGAGCGTGCAGGATGGACGGTCGACGATCTCGAGCTGATCGAAGCCAACGAAGCATTTGCCGCACAGGCCTGCGCCGTCAACAAAGGTTTGGGTTGGGACACCGCGAATGTGAACGTCAACGGTGGCGCCATCGCCATCGGCCACCCGATCGGCGCTTCTGGCGCGCGGGTCCTCAATACACTGCTGTTCGAGATGCAGAAGCGCGATGCCAAGAAAGGCCTGGCGACGCTTTGCATCGGCGGCGGCATGGGCGTCGCGATGTGTGTCGAACGCGACTAAGCCAAAGGGCTCATCGACCAAAGCACGATTGAGGCGGCAGGCCATTGCAGCGTATAGCTATGGCCTGCAGCACGCCCTCGATCCATGCGGGCTCCGCCACGACAGCGGGGCAGCCATCGCGTACAAGGTGATGGAGCTTGAACAGCCGCGATTGCAATGATCGCGGTCTGTGGAGGGTTGCGCACGGCGGGGAAGTCGGATGATAGTCGGTGGGTGTTGGATTAGACCACCAACCGGCTCTGTAGGTCGTTCTAGAACACGTGAAGGAGAATTGGATGTCTCGGGTCGCCCTCGTCACAGGTGGGACGCGCGGAATCGGCGCTGCGATCTCTGCCGAACTCAGTAAGAGAGGTTATCGCGTCGCCGCGAACTACGCCGGCAATGACACGGCAGCCCAGGCTTTTCAGGTCGAGACCGGCATTCCGGTCTACAAGTGGTCGGTGGCTGACTTCGACGCTTGTGCCACCGGCGTGGCCAAGGTCGAGCAGGATCTCGGGCCGGTTGACGTCCTGGTCAATAACGCCGGGATTACCCGCGATGGCATGTTTCATCGCATGGAGAAGCAGCAGTGGGACGAGGTGATAACGACAAACCTGAGCGGCTTGTTCAACATGACCCGCCCGGTCTGGGAAGGCATGCGCAAACGCGAATTCGGCCGCGTCGTCAACATCTCATCGATCAACGGACAGAAGGGTCAGATGGGCCAGGCCAACTATTCGGCGGCCAAGGCTGGTGATATTGGATTCACAAAGGCTCTGGCACAAGAAGGTGCCCGCAAGGGGATTACCGTAAACGCCATCTGCCCTGGCTACATCGGCACGGAGATGGTTCGCGCTGTGCCCCAGGACGTCCTCGAAAAGAGCATTCTGCCACATATTCCGGTCGGTCGCCTCGGTGAACCGGAAGAGATCGCACGATGCGTTGCGTTTTTGGTTTCGGACGAGTCTTCGTTCATCACCGGCGCCACGATATCAGCCAACGGCGGTCAGTACATGATCTAGCGGCGCCATTTCTGCCCATTCAGAACAGTGTCAAAATAGTAACGCCGCGCTCCCACGGAACGCGGCGTTCATCCATTTCGGGTCCGTAATCAGTCTCTAATTGCGCAGCCGGTTACGTACGATCCGTGGAAAGTCCTCTTGTTCGCCGGCTTCAGCGGGGGCTTGATGGGCGCCTGCTGGTGTCGCGATAGCTGCTGCTTGAGGATTGATCTGGCTCCAATCGCCCATTGGAGGCGCTGCGCCCGCTGCCGGTGCTGCCATGGCAGACGCTGGCGCCGCTTGAGCGGGAGCCGGCACCGGTTCCGCCTTGGGCGCGCCGGCAAACCAAGCGTCGATGAGATCGAGTTCGCCGGCTGACAGGTTCAAACCGTGTTCCTGGCATTTGGCTACAACGAAGTTGCGGAAGCGGCTGGCGAACAACGACGCCGAGGCGCCGTTCTCGAACCACGGATCAGCCTCGCTGACGGCATCCAGCACATAGCGCGCATCGTCCTGGCGGACTGTCAGCCCAATTTCTTTAGCGCGCTGGATGACGTTCTCGAGCGTTTTGACGCCTTGCTGCTGATTTTCCGCGATCTCCTGCGCCATGATACTGAACAGAGCCCGGTATTCGGGCGGTGAGAACGGCGGCGCCTTGCAGGCTTCGTGAATGCGAGCAATCGACTGCTGCAGCTCACCGGCGAGAAGGGCCTGTGATTGCGGCGGTGCTGCCGGCTCCGGCTGCGGAGGAATGGTCGCGGCTGCCGCAGGCGCCACAGGTTCCGTTAGCGGTTGTTCCGGCGCGGGCTCACGCTGCTCGATGGGCATTGTCGGCTGTTGGCTGACATGCGGAAGTTCAGCCAGCCCCGGGGCAGGCGTGGATGATGCCATCGGCGGTGCGTCGAGGCGTTGCTTGGGCTGCTGCGGTACCGCGCGCGATGCCTCATAGGCGACGTAAGGCGGCTCGTCGGTCAATTTGATCGTTCTCGGGAGATCCGATACCAGCAGATCGCGAAAACTGCCGGCTCCGGCCCAGCTTGATCCGACTGTGTACTCGTGACCGAGAGCACGGATGGCACGATCTGCCAGAGCCTCGAGCGGCATCGGCGCATCGGCCTCAAGGACCGCTTGAACGACCTGATCGATAATCATGTCTCGGAGAGACGGCTGCGACTCCTGTGCCGGAAGGGGGGTGCGGCTTTCAGCATTGAGGCTCGAGCCCAACAGCTGCGAGATCAGGTCGGCTTCGCGAACCTCGCCATCGCTTAGGGCCGTATAGGGCGCAACTGTGTTGTCATTGGCAAATATCACGGTTCTTTTGGCATGCGAGCGCAAGCGGTGCAGAACCGGCGTAAAGTCAGCGTCGCTGGACAGAATGATGAACTCATCGAAGTTCGTCTTGTGGTCAAGGAAGTCACGGATATCCATGACCATGCGGATGTCCGAAGAATTCTTGAGCTGTGCCGTCAGCGGAGGGCAGTCGATGATTTCGAAGCCAGAGCGCAGGAAATGGTGCCGGACAAATGCGAACGAATTCATATCCGTTGAATTGTCGGCCTGATTGCGTCGCGGGACGGGGTTGCCGTAGCAACGGTTCATGACCAGCCGGCGCTCGAACTGATCATTCAGCGAGTTTGTCGGAGTGATCAGCGCACCGGTAGCAATGTCCTTAATCCAAGACGACGCATCCTTTGCGAATCGCTTGGCGGCTTCCTCGCTTTTGCGCTTCAACGACAGGTAAACATTGTCGTAATCGACAAACACGGCGCTCAGAATGGGTCTCGACGACTCATGCTGCATTGGAAACGACCCCCGCTTGGTACTGGCAAGATGATTCTTGGCAAGGTTTGGCCGAGTCGCGACAGACCCGCAAGGACACACGGGTGTCGGTTCAGCGGGCATATGAAAAAGTGTTATAAACTAGGATGTTAGCGGAAAGTTGCCGAATCAATTAACAGTGGAAAACCAAGCGCGGTTGCAGTGGCATCAACGAAAAGTTGTTATGTCGGCCGCGGCGTGGTCTCATTTGAGCGGGTCAAAGCCTTGTTCCGCCAGCTCGAATCCGGAGAATTCGAAGCCCGGCGCGACGGTACAGCCGACCAGTGTCCAGTCCCCGCAGGACTGCGCTTGCTGCCACGCCAATGCAGGCACCACGGCCTGTGGTCGTTCGCCATGTGCCAAATCTGGTCCGAGCATCATTTCTGTCCCCTGGCCCGTTCCGGTGGACACTGACAGACGCAGCGGCGCGCCGCCATACCAATGCCAGACTTCACTCGCGTCAACGCGATGCCAGCGCGAAAGTTCTCCCGCGCGCAGCAGGAAGTAAATCGCCGTCGAGGTTGCGCGCCCGCCGTCGTTA
>JBPCWB010000456.1:0-2773 GCA_051009955.1 Hyphomicrobiaceae bacterium
CAAGATATCGCAAAGAAAAAGAGTGCTGATCGGCCCGGTGCGGCCAAATAGCATCACGCTGTGACATCATTCCGACATGAGTGGACTTCATTTCGGCACTACATAGGTTAGAGCCGGTGGTTTTGGATAATTCATCTTATTAGTTTGAAATCATGTCGAGCAAACGCGCACTCCTTGTGGCCATCTATCGCCTCTATGAGCACAGCCAGTTCTCGATGGCAGGTGCCGTCGCATTCTCCTTCCTGGTTTCGCTATTCCCATTTTGCATCCTACTGGGCGCGTTGGCCGGTATTCTTGGCGGCCGCGAGCTTGCCGACCCAGCCATCGATCATTTGTTCCAGGTCCTGCCGAAGGACGTCGCCAAAGGGCTGGTTCCGCAAGTCGAAGCGATTATGACGAGCAGTCGTATTGATCTCTTGACGATTGGTGGGGCGATCACGCTGTTCTTCGCCACCAGCGCGATCGAGACGCTGCGTGCGGCGCTTAACTTCGCTTATCGGGTCACCGAGACACGCAATTACTTCCTGTGCCTTGGCATCAGCATGTTGCACGTGTGCGTGACGGCAATCGTTTTGCTCGTCCTGACTTGGACGGCATTGGTCGCTCCGAACCTCGCGTCTCTTATCAAGTCCGAATTGCTGAGCCACTTTCTGGAGTCGAACTGGGTCAAATCCGGCGCGCTTTATATCATTGCGATCGTTGTTATCGCGTTTCAATTGTTCGCGGTTCATTTGTGGCTTGCGGCGGGAAGGCGACGGATCGCCGACGTATGGCCCGGTATCGCGCTGACCGCCATTCTGTGGATGGTGATGGGCACGATCTATTCCTATTATCTGGGCTACAGCAACTACTCCCGGTTCTACGCCGGGCTCTCTCAGCTGATGGTTGCGTTGATTTTCTTCCAGGTTACGGCGGTGACCATCATTCTAGGAGCCGAGCTGAACCGCGGCATCATCGAATTGAAGAAGATCCGCAACGGCAACAATGGCGCCGCCAAGGACAACGCCGAGCCCGGCCAGGCATCGGGCGACGCGTCACTGGCCGCGTAGTCACGGAAGCTCAATCTTGCGACGCCGCAGGTTCACGATCTTAGTCGCTCATTGGTCGGATCGAACGGACATTCTTCGACGATCGTGGCCGCGTGTAACTTGCCCAGAATATCGACCTCGAGAGACGTGCCGGGCGCTGATGCCGCTGGTTCAACCATGGCGAGGGCCAGACTCTTTGCGACCCGAAAGCCATAGTTGCCGCTGGTGACGCGACCGATCACGCGGCCATCCTGGTAGATCGGATTGTTGCCGACCGCGTCGGCGTCGGTTGTGTCGTGAACCTCAAGCGTCACAAAGCCATTCTCAAAGCCACGTTCCTGCCAGCGAGTGAGGCCGTCCCGCCCGATGAAGTCGCTTTTGTTGAGATTGACGAACCGCTCCAGACCCGATTCGAGAGCGGCGTACTCGATTGAAAGCTCGGCGCCTGGCATGCGGTAGGATTTCTCCAACCGAAGTGAATCCATGGCGCGGATGCCAAACGGCTTCAGGCCCAAATCCTGCCCCGCCGACCAAAGCGCATCGAAAATATGAGTCTGGTACTCGATCGGATGATGCAGCTCCCAGCCAAGTTCGCCGACGAAGTTCACCCGCATGGCGGTGCAGGGTGCCAGGTTGATCACAACGTCTTGGCCCGTGAGCCAGCGAAAAGCCGCGTTCGAATAGTCATCGTGTGAGACACGCTGCATCAGGTCGCGCGCCCTGGGACCGGCGACGACCAGCACGCCCATGGCATTGGTTAGGTTTTCGAACTGAACCGAGCCGTCGGTCGGCAGGTGCCGGCGCAGCCAATCGTGATCGAGGCGTTGATAGACACCAGCTGACACCAGATAGAAACTTTGCGGACCTTCGCGCATGATCGAAAATTCTGAATGGACGCCGCCGGCCGGTGCCAAGGCGTGGGCGAGCGCGATGCTGCCAACCTTCTTAGGGATACGGTTGGCGACAAGCCGATCCAGGAAGGCCTCGGCGCCAGGACCATGAACACGGCACTTGGCGAACGCCGTCATGTCGAGCAGGCCGACATTTTCCGTTACATTGCGGCATTCATTGCCGACGTGCGCGAACCATTTTGAACGTCGAAACGACCAGTCGTCTTCCTGCGGCGTACCCTTGGGTGCGAACCAGTTCGGGCGCTCCCAGCCGAACTTCTGCCCGAAGACAGCGCCGAGATCTTTCATGCGCTCGTAGCATGGCGCGGTTCTGAGCGGCCGGGCGGCCGGGCGCTCCTCATCCGGATAGTGCACCGTGAAGACGTTGGCGTAGGCCTCCTCATTCTTGGCAATGAGATAACCCTTCGTAACGTAGTCGCCAAATCGACGGGGATCGACGCCCAGCATGTCGATGGTTGGTTCTCCCTCGACGATCCACTCGGCGAGCTGCCAGCCGGCACCGCCTGCCGCGGTGACGCCAAAGCTGTGGCCTTCACTCAGCCAGAAATTCTTGAGACCCCAGGCCGGCCCGACGATCGGGCTGCCGTCGGGGGTGTAGGCAATCGCCCCGTTGTAAACTTCCTTGATCCCCAGTTCGCCGAAGACCGGCACGCGCCGAATGGCCGATTCAATGTGCGGCGTGAGACGTTCAAGGTCTTCTTGGAAGAGTTCGTATTTGCTGTCTGCTGCCGGGCCGTCCACATAGCAGGCCGGCGCGCCAACTTCATACGGACCGAGAAGAAGCCCACCAGCTTCCTCCCGCATGTACCAGGAGCCGTCCGACTCACGCAGAAC
>JBPCWB010000457.1:0-14315 GCA_051009955.1 Hyphomicrobiaceae bacterium
ACGGTGATCGCGTCACCGTCGAGATCGCTGTCGTTGGTCAGGAGGCCGGAGGCGGCATTGACCGTCAGGGTGGTGTCTTCCGGTGTCGAGCCGCTGTCATCCGCTGCGGTCGGGGCGTCGTTGACAGGTGTGACGGCCAGGGTCAGGGTTGCGGTGTCGGTCAGCGCACCATCGCTGATGGTGTAGGTCGCCACCGGCACGGCACCATTATAGTTGGCGGCCGGCACGAAGGTGTAGCTGCCATCACCGTTGATGGTGAGATCACCCTCGGTGAGGCTGGCGGTGCTGCCGGCGGTGTAGGTGGAGCCGCCGACGGTGAACTGGGTGACGGTGATCGCATCGCCGTCGAGATCGCTGTCGTTGGTCAGCAGGCCGGAGGCGGCGTTGACCGTCAGCGTTGTATCTTCGGCGGTGCTGTCGCTGTCATCGGTAGCAGTCGGCGCATCGTTGACCGGGGTGACGGCGAGGGTCAGCGTTGCCGTATCGGTCAGGGCACCATCGCTGATGGTGTAGGTGGCGACGGGCACCGGGCCGTTGTAATTCAACGCCGGCACAAACGTGTAGGAGCCGTCAGCGTTGATGGTGAGGTCACCCTCGGTGAGGCTGGCGGTGCTGCCGGCGGTGTAGGTGGTGCCACCGACGGTGAACTGGGTCACCGAGATGGCATCGCCATCGAGATCACTGTCGTTGGTGAGCAGGCCGGAGGCCGCGTTGACCGTCAGCGTCGTGTCTTCGAGCGTCGAGTCGCTGTCGTCTGATGCCGTCGGCGCATCGTTCGTGCCCGTGATGGTGATGGTCACCGTGGCCGTGCTGAAGCCACCGTTGCCGTCCGAGACCGTGTACGTGAAATTGTCTGTCGTACTTGCGCCGGCAGCCAAGCTGCCGAATTGTCCATTCGTGTTGTAGGTGTATTGGCCGTTGGTCTGGAATGTGACCTCTGCACCGGAGGCGAGAGCGATCGGGATGCCGGGTGTAAAGGCGGCTCCGTTGACCTGGCTAACCGTCAGTGCATCGCCTTCAGGATCGCTGTCGACGCCAGAGCCGCTGTCGTCCGTAATGGAATTGCCCGAAACGAAGCTGTCTTCCGATACCGTGTTGGTATTGTCCGTGGCATCGGGGCTGTCGTTCTGAGGAACAACCGTGATGGTCGAAGTCGCGGTGTTTGAAGTGTTGCCGCTTGCATCACTCACTGTGAAGTCCAAGGTCCGATCGCCGGCTGTCGGATCTTGCGATGTATTGCGATAGGTGATGGCACGCAAAAGAGCGTTAAGGTCCGGCTGCGTCATGGCAACGCCCGCGCCGGCGTTGTTTGAAATGCTCAGCGCCTGATTGCCATCGTATGAATATGCAAAAGTCGTCGAACCGATCGTGACGGTGCCCGAGGCGGCCGTGCCGTAAGCAAACGAGGCGCCAGCGAATGCGATGATTTCCGAACTGCCGTCCTGGTTGGTGCCGTTGATCTGGATCGAGAGCAGTGTGATATCGTTTTCGCCCCAGTCATGGAGATCGGCATCGGTGTCGGTGACTGCAACCGCGGGATCGTCCTCCGTGTAGCTCACGGCGAAGTCGCGGTCGAGGTCGGCTTCACTACCAGTGGAGTTCAAGTCAACGACTGGGGCGTGCTCGGCGCGGAACAACAAGTCGCGCGTCGGGGGGGCTGCGTTCGAACCGTCAGCGAGCACGGTGTCGCCGGCACCGGCCAGTTGGAAGTTGGTATCCGTTGCGTCAAGGTTTTCATCGTTGACGTCGAAACCGTCGTTGGCGTCGCTGCCTTCGACGACATCTTTTAGGCCGTCGTTGTCGGTATCGGCGGATGCATCGATGGCAGCCTGACTGATGCCATGGCCAGCCTCGTCGGTATCGCTTGTCCCGTCGTTGTCGCTGTCGGTATCGCGATAGTCGACGGTGCCGTCGCCTTCGGTGTCGACGGGCGTGAGACCGGTTCCCGAATGCGTATACGTACCTGCAGAGTTGGAGCCGACTGCCGCTTGCGTCGAGTCGTATCGGTCGTCGAGACCGTCACTGTTGACATCAATGATACCGCTGCCGGTGCCCGACGGGGCAATGTAATTTGCTGTCGATTGGGCCTCGACATTGTCGGTGATGCCGTCGTTATCTGAATCGATATCAAGCGAGTCGATGATACCATCGCCGTCGGTATCGACAGTCGCGGTCGTGCTACCCGCGATCGTGAACTGATACTCCAGAGCCGGGTTGGCTCCGATCGGGTTGACGCTGGATGACGCGGTTACCGTCACCTGGATTCCTGGCGTGCCACCACCGATATCGATTACGCTGATCGTCTGCGTTATAGGTGTCGTGATAGGCTGTAGGGAGCCGGCATTCTGAAAGCCGGTGGTGAGCCCAGCCGCCGAGAACTCCCCAGTATTGAAATTGAGGGAGAACGTCTCACTGGCCGAGTTCAGGTCGCCGTCTGCGACGACGTTGGAGATGGTGATAACATCGCCAATCGCCGCGCCGAATCCTGACAGATCAATGGTGTCCGTGGACGTCCCGCCCGTTGTGAAGATCTGAACGAGCGGTGTTGTCGTCGTATACGGCGTCGTGACTGTGCCTTCGACGGTGTCGAGGATACCGTCGTTGTCGTCATCGATGTCGTTGACGTCGGCTATGCTATCGCCGTCGGTGTCAAGGGTGACATCGATCGTGACGGTGGCGGTATCCGTCTCACCGGTTGAGTCGGTGATCGTATACGTGAAAGTCTCGCTGCCGTTGAACGTAGCATTGGGTGTAAACGTAAAGGCGCCTGTCGCCGAGTTGGTGATCGTCAGCGTGCCATTGCTCAGCGCGATCGGTGTGCCCTGGGTGTAGGCGGCACCATTGATTTCGGTGACCGTGAAGGGGTCGCCTTCGGGATCGCTGTCGTTTGTCGTCAGAACTCCCGAGACCGGGGCACTGCTCAGCGTGTTGTAACTGTCGTCGACGGCGTCGATCGATTGCTCGTAGGTCAGAGTAATCGTGTCGAAAACGAGATTGGTGACTTGGTTGAGCGCCTTGACGGCATCACTGCCGAAGACACGGAATGAGCTGACAGACGTGTCGAAGTTGAATGTCGCCTGGTAGTTGTCTTCTTCTGATTGGTCCGGATTGAGAATGACATCACTGATGGCGCCGGCGGCTCGCAGATCGTCGAATGTCGCGGTTTCGCTGGTATCGGCAGTGGCGGCGGCTTCGCCGGCCGCATCATTCGTATAGGCAACTAATGCGTCCGAACCGTTGTCATTGGTCAGATTACTCCAGCTGCCCGTTTGATCGAGCGCCAGCATGTCGACGAAGTTGTTGCGGTCGAAGTTGCTCAGCTCATTGAACACGAAACTGGAGATCAGAACCTGGCCCGAGGCCGCCGTTGCCGTGATCCGGAGTGACTCCGGGCCGCCGCTGCTGCTGTCCGTTGTGACCGTGCTGCCGGCGATTGTTGCGCCGGAATCATTGCTGATCGTGATGGTGATCGTGCCGTCCGTGAGGATAATGACGGGTTGGCCATTGACGGGCGGTGCTGCCGCCGACGCAGCGGCATCGTAGGTCAATGTGGTCGTGACAGGAGCGAGCAGCCCGTCCCAGTCCTCGGCCTCAATCGAGTCAGTCTCGATGCTGCCGACTTGGGTTTCCAAATCCCAGTCGCCGCCGCGGTCCGCGTGACCAGTGAGATCGGTTGACGCTGCAATGTCGGCACCAGTGACGGAGCCCAGGAGAATTGCGGCTTCAAGCCCGGTTTCGCCGCCCGTGAAGTCGCAGCCGTAGATGAGTATGTCGCCGTGCTCTGAGAGGCTTGAACCGATGGCGGTCAATTCATCAAGATGCTCGCCCTGCATCGAAGACGCGTCTAGGACGTCGTTGCCGAGATGAAGGGCGCCCTGCTGGCCATGCGAAACAATATGTATGGCGTCGACATCTTGCCGTCCGCCCAAGGCGGATGCGATTTGTTCAATCCCATCGCTTTGCCCATCGATGAATATGACCTCGATTGCAGGATCGAAGGCCGCGAGGAGTTGTTCGACGTTCTCCACCGATTGGTCGACAAATGCAATTTCGGTTTTGGCCGGGCTTTCCGTCAGCGCATCGACGAGCGAAGCGGTTTCGGCAACACTTTCATTGTGAGCGGCTACAACTGACTCGGTGTCGACAGCGGCGTCGGCTGCATCGGCGACCGCATCGGCGGTGGCGACGGCAGCGGCGTCGAACACCACGCGAGGTTCGAGGGCGCGATAGTTGAGCGCACGGAAAGGCGCCGATGATTGGGCGCGAACCTGTTCCTTCTTGCGCGCCTGCCGGCGGCGCCGGCGATGATACGCGACCATTGCGCGTCTCAGTGTGCGCGGCGCCCAACTCCGTCGTTTGCGAACGAGGCGTGGTCCGAGCGTCAGGCCGTCGCCAATTCTGGCGAATGCCTCGCGGATCGTCAGCCTGGTCACCGGCCCGTCATGGGAGACGCGCGTGGCGGCTTCAGATGCCTCAAAAGATACCGTTCCAGTCAATTTCAAGAAGAAATTGAGCATTGTCCGCCGCCGCCCTATCGGCAATTAAGGTGTATTTGCCAAACATCCTTGCCACATGGAAAACGCGAATACACTTCTCACCAAATCATAAACATGCTCGAAAAGTGTATTAATCTCGTAAAAATATACGGATCCTTTGCTCGGTTTTTGTAAAACCTTATTTATAATTTGAATTGATTAATTGCTGTTAAGTTTTCAAAGGTGTTCGCCGAATGAATAAGGTGACCCGGCATTAATAACGGTCGCGAACCATTCCGATGGTCGAAATGGCAGGTCGCACGAATGCCGTGCTCGTGCGACACGCAGACTTGGAGTCAGGATGTGATTTGGGAACAATCAGGCGGCAGAGGTTTGAGTGCGGCCGGAGGCTTTTGATTGTTGGAGTTCTGGTCTGCGAGCGGTGGTGCAGATCCGTGGTGCCGTTAGACGCGCGGGCCTACACAAGGCGAATCCTGACGGATGCAACCGCGGCTATCGACGGATGCCCAAGTGTTCGATTTCCTTGATCAGGTTGCGGGCATAGCGCTCGATGATGAGGTTCATGGCGTCGGCGACCTCTTCGCGAAAGATCTTGCCGGCCTCGCCCTTTCCCGCAAGCGATGCAGCTTGATCGAGCCGTACCTGGTTCTTGTCATTGTTGAGTGTTGAAATGCCACTTTCGAGTAGGCCGTGCACGTTGGACAACTCGGCCTCGTAGGCGACGGCCAACTCGTCCCTAAGCTCCTTAAAAAGCTCTTGCTTGTTCATCAGACCTCCTGCGGGAACGCGTCAGAACTCAACACGCAACAGCTTCGAGCATCGGTGGCTGTCTCGGGTGCGTGCCGCCCGTCCGACACGGGCAGCAAGAGCCTGCTGGAGAGTGGACCAGCGCAGCCTGAATCACTTCAAATCAGGACGCAACGCGACCAGGAAGCGACAAGACGTGTGCTTCTTCCGTTCATTTCAGTACAAGATTCGGTCTGGCCGGCAATCGGCGCTCGGGCCCCTTCCGGTGTTTTCCTGCAAAAACAATGCGAGATCCTGTGGGCGGACGGCAAACGGATCACACATTCAAGGCGATTCGCCCGCAGGTCGTGACGAAAAGCTGCGCAACGTTCGGGACACAGGTGCCATGTGATTCAGGCAAACGGCGTTCACAGATAAATGCGAATCAAACTAACGTTTAATGCGGTGTCGTTGCGACCGACGCGCCGCAACGCGGACAAGTCATTTGGAAGCAGATGGCCGATGTTAACTCGAATTTTGCCTTCGGCCGGCTTGGGCGCCGACGGCGCGACGGGGCGCGGCATCGCGCCATTATGCTTGTCCTATGGGCTGGTTGCGTCGCTGCACACTTGTCGACACCGGCCCGCGCGGACGATTATTTCAACAACGTTTTCCAGAATTGGAATCGCGTCGAGACGAGCCGGCAGCTCATAGACGAACTAAAAATCGGTTCCGGCGAAGCCGTCAGACTTCACCATGAGTGCGTTCTCAATGGCGAGCAGCAAGCGTGTGACCAACTCATCACGCGCCGAAATGAACGTGGCTTTGCAACGGACTATGCCATTGCGTCGGCGCATTACAAGCGAGGCAACCTCAAGCTGTTGCAGAATGAACTGGCGGCAGCGTTGCGCGATTACGAAGCTGCCCAAAATCTTGCGGACTTCCCGCAGATCGACCGCGAAATCAACCAATTGCGCGAGAGCCTGAAGCGCATTGCCGAAACGGCCGCAAAGAAGCCTGTCTCGAACGCCAATGGCGTTGGTTCCCAGCCTGAGAACAGTGATCCGGCGCGGCAAGCAAGCATGGGGCAAAGTCGCGTGGCCAATCGTCCGCGAGCAACTGCCGACCAACAGGTGCCCGACGTCACGGCACCTCTCAGAGGGTCATGCGGGGTAGATGACCAGACGAGTCCCGGTTGCGTGGCGGTGCGCGACGCCGACGATCGCCGCAGCAAGACGCGCGTTGCGGAGGCCGAAGCCTCCCCTGTCACGAAAAAACTTGGGGGCCGATTGCCTGGCCGCAACCTGCCATTGACAACCGGCGCGACCGGGTCGGCGACAAGCGATTCACGGAGGGACGGCGATCACGATACGCGCGATCGCGCGGGTGCAGTTGCCTCGGAACTATACGATGCCCGGCGTGAGATTGCGCTCGCGCGCTATCAACCCAAACATACATTGTCTGCTCCCGGTTTGGAGCGCGGTGCCGAGCCATCCTCGTCGGTCATCTGGTTGGTGATCACGACGATGCTGTGCAGTGGATTGACGGCCATGTATTTGCTGCACCGGAGAAGCGCGACTGCCGCTTCGCGGAGCAGCGACACATATTTCCCTCCGACCACAGACGACCACGCATCCGGAGCTGATGGCAACGCCGCAGCCTTGGAGGATGATTGGTTTGCGTCGCAGCCGGTTGAACCAGCCCTAACGTGGCCAGATGATCTCGCTGACCACGATGTCGAACCGGATTTCGAGACAACAGATGAATTTGCACCGCAGGACGTCGCGGATACGCCGCAGGACGCTGACGCCGTGCCATACGACGCACCTGAGCCGACGTTCGGAAATCCTGTCACTCTTGGTGCAACCGACGCGGCGCTTCGCAGGAACTTTCCGCAGATTCCCGCAGGGCATTGCTATGTCGTCAGCCAGTCCGCCGACGTTCGCATGCATATGCTGCTCGAGATCATCGAAACGCGGTTGCAGCGACCCTTCGAGGACCATGATCAATTGATCGTGCTCGACACACATGGGCAATTGAGTGATGCCATTGCCAATCGGTTCAACCGCAGCTCCGGCCACGGCTTGCATAATAACCCCATCGTCATTGATCCGCACGCCCCAACGACGCCTGGAATGCTCAATCCGTTCGAGATCGGTGACCTGGGAACCGACAGTTTCAAACGCGACCAGATATTGAACCGTGCGTTCGAGGCGCAGTCTTATATTTGTGAGGCGTTTCTTGGTTCGGCTTTTGTCCAGGAAAACCAATCCAGCCTGCGTCACCTCATTAAGTTATTGACGCTCATACCCGGTGCGGACTTCCGCACCTTCCTCGCATTGCTCGACCCCGATAATATCTCTGAATACGAGGAGTCGATTGCGCAACTCGATACACCATCATCGCGCGAATTCTTCACGCATTCGATTTTTACGCGGGAATTTGCCCGGCGGACCGGGCATTTGCGCGACAAACTATCCCAATTCAGCGATCTGTCGGGCTTTCAGCATGCGACCGGTTGCGGCAACAGCGACCCGCGTCTAGCAGCTCACATTTGGGCTGAAAATATCATTGCGGTGAGGCTTGCACCGGATGCGGATGGCGAGGTCGTCACGACGACGCTGCGCCGGATCGCCCTTGCAAAGGCCGTCGCCCTTGCTCCAAAGCGGGACGCGCGCGTTGGCGCCGAGCGTCGCCGGATGGTCATCGTCGATGACTTCTTCGAGTGCTTCGGTGCCGACTTTGTCGAATTTAGTCGTTTAATGCGCGAACTCAAGGAGAAGACGTGCGAACTGGTATTGGCACACGCGACGGCTGACGGAGTGACCGGTGACATCCTCGATCAAATAGCCAGTCGGTTCCATTCAAAGCTGATTGCGACAAGTGATCCATTGACGCGCGATATGTTGGGCCGGGCCATGAATGCAGATGATGCCATGCTGCAAAACGTGTCGGCCAACGCATCCCAACGAGAATTCCTGTTCGCGGGCCAGGACGGACAATGGCGCAACTTCTGGCTTCCGACTGAACCGGGCGAGCCCAGCGTGTGACCAGATCCGCCTGAATGTCAGTGGTTTTGGTTGGGACGGACAGAGCAGCAGCGTATCCAGGCTTAGCGATCGACTGCGTGATGGGATTGGAGCGCAACCAAGTTTGCGATAGATATGTGACCTGCTGCTAACTCCCCTGAGCCCGATCGGAATTTGGCGCCATATGCCCACCACGTATGACAGAATACTTGAAGAGGGCTTCTGTCTGCTGGCTGAGCGCGGCTATAACGCCGTAAGTTTTGCCGACCTGGCAAAGGTGGTCGGAATCAAAAAGGCGACCGTCCATCACCACTTTCCCACCAAGGAAGATCTGGTTGCGCGCGTCATGGCGAAGTTCACCGAGGAGCATACGGCCGCGCTCAGCAGAGTGCGAGCGCGCCATGACCTTGCCGCTGATGTGCTGGTAGCGTTTTTGTCGGGCGCTGAAGCACTGGTTCAGCAGTCGCGCTGCTGCCTTTGGGCCGTCCTGAACGCCGAATTCGTGACTTTGCCCGACAGCGTGCAGGTCGAGGTTCAAAAATTCATGGATCAGGTCTGCGGAATCCTGTGTGAGATTTTCCAGCAGGGTCTTGAAGATGGAAGCCTGGCGTTCAAGGGCCGCTCCGAGGACCATGGCCATCTGTTTTTTGCGACTGCCAAGGGGGCCATCCTCGCGACGCGGTCGTCCAAGAACGTCGATCTCTTTCGTGCAATGACGAGACAATTACTAGCACAATATGGGACGGTCTAGCGGCCAAAGCCTGATCACCTGAGATGGGCTCACTTCTGTCTTGCAAGCAGCGGCCGCTGGGCGAGATCCGATTTTTCGGACGTCGCCTTCCTGCGGTATCGGCTCGTCGTTGGTGAAACAGGGTCGAAGAAATTTCGATCGAACGGGCCTCGGGCACGACAGGGATTGTGCGTCGCTTCCTGTTCTCGTAATCGTTACGCAGATCGCGCGAGGTCGACGTCCTCGGGCCGCCGACGTTCGACAACAATGCCATCCATCTGTGGGAGACAATGATGCCAAAAATTCGATCGGTCAGCGCCGGCCACTACCGCATTCCGCTCGACACGGCCTTGTCGGATTCGACCCACGGCATCATGACGGCATTCGAGATTGTGACAGCGCGCATCACGGATGCGGACGGCGTCGAAGGGGTGGGTTATACCTATACGACGGGTCGCAATGGTGGCGCAGCCTACAGCGTGCTGTCGCGCGAGATTGGCGAAATCGTTCTGGGTATCGAGGCGGATCAGATCGAAAAGCTGTGGAACGATGTTTGGTGGGCGCTGCACTACGGCGGACGCGGCGGCCCTGCAGTCCTGGCTCAGTCGGCATTCGATATCGCGCTGTGGGACCTCAAGGCCAAGCGATCGGACGTTCCCTTGTGGAAACTGTTGGGCGGCTTCAGTGATCGCGTGACGTGCTATGCCGGTGGTATTGATCTGGATCTCTCGGTCGACGATCTGCTGCGGCAGACCGATGGCAATCTTGAAAAAGGGTTTCGCGCGATCAAGACCAAGGTCGGACGTGATCGCATGGCCGAAGACGTGGAACGCATCGCTGCCATGCGTCGCCATCTAGGAGATGGTTTTCCATTGATGGTGGATGCCAATATGAAGTGGTCGGCCGACGAGGCCATTCGCCGGGCTCGCGCGTTCCAGCCCTTTGAACTCACATGGCTCGAAGAGCCCATCATTCCTGACGACGTGGCCGGCCATGTCCGGGTCGTGCGCGAAGGTGGTTTGCCGATTGCGTCCGGTGAGAATTTTCGCACTCTTTGGGAGTTCAAGCAGATGATCGCAGCCGGCGGCGTGACCTTCCCTGAACCGGATGTGACCAACTGCGGTGGAATTACCCCGTTTATGAAAATCGCCCATCTTGCTGAAGCCTACAACCTGCCTGTGACGTCTCACGGCGCCCATGATGTCACTGTGCATCTTCTCGCGGCTTGTCCGAACGGCTCCTATCTGGAGGCGCACGGTTTCGGTTTGGACAAGTACATTGCCGAGCCGCTGCGTCTGGAAGAGGGACTTGCGGTCGCACCAGATCGGCCGGGCCACGGCATGAGCTTTGACTGGCAGCGGTTGGAGGCCGTACGCGCATGATGGAGATCGAGCAGGCACGCCAAAAGCTGCGCGATACCACGTCCGTCGAGTGCTGGACAGGCCGGCCAAACGCACCGCAGAATGAGAGCGTCAGATGAGCATCAGATTGACGTTCGTGGGAACCGGCGACGCCTTCGGTTCCGGCGGACGCATGAATACTTGTATCCTCGTTGATGCGCCCGGGATTTGTTTTGCAATTGATTTTGGTGCGTCCAGCTTGATTGCTCTCAACAAGCTGGGCATTCCGCACAACAGTATTGATCTCATACTTCTCACGCACATCCACGGCGATCACTGCGCCGGTGTTCCGGCGATGATCGTTGATGCCATGCTGGGCGCCAAGCGGCAGACACCTCTGACTGTCGCGGGGCCGACTGATACCAAGTCGCGTATGGACATGGTTGGCGAGGCCCTATTCCCCGGCATGCATGCCATGAGCCCAAAGTTCGATCTCACCATCCGAGAGATGGACACCCTCGTGCCGCACGAGATCGGCTCTTTGCGGGTGACGACTTATCCTGCCATTCACACGGTGCAGACCAATCCAACATCAGTGCGTGTCGAAGTTGCCGGCAAAATCATCGCTTACACGGGTGACAGTGCCTGGACGGAGCACATGCCGGCCTTGGCGCAGGACGCGGACGTCTTTATCACGGAGTGCTATTTCCACTCCAAGCCAGTGCCCTTCCACATGAACTATCGCGATCTGGTGGAACATCGGTCGGAAATTCGAGCCCGGCGCATCGTTCTAACGCATCTCGGTCCTGAGATGTTGGAGCGGCAGGGAGACGTGCCTGAAGAGTGCGCGTTCGACGGGATGGAAATCGAGCTATAGGTCGGCCACGTCCCGATTGGAGCAGGCCAACGATCTGCGCGACAGTAGTGCGCTTCGGGTGGATTGCGTGATCCGTCGGTTCGCCGCGGAGACGCTGATGCCGAGATCAACATTTCAAGTTGAATGATCGCCTGTGAGGCTGATTGGGTTGTCCCATTTCGACGGGATATTAGCGCGTTTACCACAAAATAGTTATGCTCAGTCAGCAGGCATAATAAATGCTTGCATGTGGTAGAATTGCAACAATTATGCGGTAGCGTTAACGTTTTTGGTTCGGATTTTGTTGTCCGGCTGATTTACTGTTGATAACTTTGGATAACTTTAGTTGATCTACTAGGATCCTGGGATTCCGGCGGTCCGTAACATCTTTGTTCTGCCTGCGGTTTATATGATGTAACGAGTGCCGCCATATTACTGAAGCCGACAGCCTCGACGCGTTGCAAACGAGGAGTTGCAGTTTTGACAGCCTCTACAGTCACCCCGGTATTGCGCTACCGCGACCCAATGGAGGCAGCCGATTGGTTGGGTCGGGCGTTCCAGTTCGAGGTCGAGCAGGTTGCATGCGATGCGACCGGCGAGATCGAATACATTGCACTGGCCGCCGGCGAAAGTTCTGTCCTGATTGGCCCGGCGAACGGTGCGCCATTTGACGATCTATTGGTGCAGCCGTCAGAGATTGGCGGCGCAGGAACGCAGACGTGCTACCTCAACATTGATGATATCGATGCGCACTGTAAGACGGCGGCAGCAGCAGGGGCAACGATTGAACTTGAGCCGCAAACGGACGACGATGGTTCGAAGTTTTACCTGTGCCGCGATCCTGAAGGGCATCTCTGGAGCTTTGGCACTCATGTGTACCGAGCGTCGGTCCCGGAACCTCCGGTCGCTATACCGTCGCTGCGTAAGCGCCAGCCGTCGCAAAACATCGCGGCAACGATTGTTGCGGCAACATTAATTGCCGGTGGGTCTCTATTCGTCTTCGCCAGCACGAATTTCGATACCCGCAACGATGCCGTGTCGTCCGATCGCGCCGCACAGTTCGAAGCTTTGGTTCGTCAGTCCGATGCAGAGCGTCGCAATCGCGAGCTTGCCGAACGTGCCGCGAAGCTGGCTGAGCGGCACCGCATTGAAGCAGAGGCGACAAGCGACAAACTCCGCGAGCAGTTGCAAGACGCGGAGTCCGCTTTGGCGGATGCCCAGCAAAAGAGCCAACTGGCGAACCAGGCATTGGCTATGGCTCAAGAGCAAGCGACGGCAATTCTCGCGCAGGAGCAACAAAAGCATTCGTTGACGCGGCAGGCTATGCTTGAGGCGCAAAAGGCGACGGAAGCGGCTCGCGCTGAAGCGGAGCAAAAATCCGCGCTGGCCAGTCAGGCATTGACGTCAGCTCATGACGAGAAAAACGGTGAGCTGGCCGAAGCGAAGCGCCAGCATGCCTTGGCTAAGCAGGCTCTTGAGGCGGCGCTGAACGATGCGCGTGCAATTGGCCAATCGCTCGACAAAACGTCCAAGGAGCTGAATAGCTCACAGCAAAAGATCGCCAGCCTTGAGGCGGCCAGGGCGGCGGCAGAGACTGCGTCCAAGGCGGTTGCTCGTAAGCTTCTCAACGTCAGCAAGCTCAACTCGGAGCTGCGTGAGAAGCTGGATACGGCGACGCAGGAAATCGCTGCCGTCGTGCAGCAAAAGCAGGATGCTGAGAAGCAGCTTACCATAATGCGCACGGACTATGAGCGGCGTCTTGATGCCAGCGAGCAACGGCTGTCATTCGCGTCATCAAAGCTCGCGGGTGTGGCCAGCCAGCTGAAGCAGGAACGTGAGCGAAGCCAAATAGCCGAACGGATGCTGGAAGAGAACTCCCAGCTTCTGACCATCGCCCGTGCTGAAGCGACGGATCTTGCGCAGACCGTGCAGCAACTCCGCAAGCAGATCAAATTTGATCCGGCCAAGATCCGCCGGCAATTCGCAGAACTCAATATGCAGGAGCCTGATCCCAGACTCATGAAGCCGCAACCGCGGATCGCCAAGACGCCGTCTCAGAGTGGGGAGCAGCAGACCAGGCAAGCCGCGATCGCAACTCCGAAGCCCGTCGATAGCCGTGGTGACGAGGCGCTCGCAAAGAAGCTGGCTGACCAAGTAGCGGCGGAAAAGAAGGCTGCGGCAAAGAAGGCAGCGGCAAAGAAGGCAGCGGAAAAGAAGGCTGCGGCAAAGAAGGCATCGGAAAAGAAGGCAGTGGCAAAGAAGGCGGCTGAGAAGAGGGCCGCCGATAAGCGCGCTGCTGATAAAAAGGCAGCTAAGAAAAAGAAGTTGAAACAGATCGCGTTGCTGGAGAAGACCAAGCGCGAAGCGGAGAAGAAGCGTAAGGCGAAAAAAGAAGACGAGGAAAATCCGCTCGGTCGTTTCGGGACGGCTTGCGCCCGCTCGGTGTGGTCCTCAGTTCTTCAGAAGCGCGGCTGGTCGCGGTCGGCCAAGGTCATGATTGCCAAGCGCCTGTGCGCGAACGCGGTATCGTCGACGGAACCGACAAAATGTTTCCGACGTATCATTGGCGGCCAGGTCAATTGGGGCGGCGGCACGCGATGGGCATTGCGGCATGCCTTGCGTCTTTGCGGAGGAAGCCAGAACGCCAGCACGACGCTGGGTTGCTTCCGCAGCGTGATCAGCGCCAATCAAGGCTGGCGCGCAGCGATTGTTCAGTGCGGCAGAGGCTAAGGCAGATTCTCAATCGGGTTGACGTAGTTGATTTGATTAGCATGGATCAGATCATCGGCTGCGCATTTCCACCCTGAATGAACCCGCAACGGCCGCTCAAGCATTTGGCGCATCCTTCACCTGCCGACCGGAATCTGACCAACTGAATCGTCGGTTTGGACCGTGGGCTGCGAGGCCCCAGGGTCTTGCTGCGCGTGCTCCGGTATCGTGCCGAGGGAGTTGGTCGACCAGTCCGCATTGTCCTGCTACGATTTGCGGATGGCCGGCGAACAGAGCCTCAGCAGGATGAAGGATAAATGCCGTCGCAGAACAGCAGTGTCATCGAAGTCCATGACATTTGGAAAATCTTTGGAGATCGGGCTGACGAGGCGCTGAACGCGATACGCTCCGAAAATCTCAGCAAGACGG
>JBPCWB010000458.1:0-4946 GCA_051009955.1 Hyphomicrobiaceae bacterium
GAAGCTGGCGATCGCCTGACAGCACCACTCGGATTGACGAGTGCCAGATGGCAGATCCTCGGTGCGATCGAAGGCGAAGGTCGGCCAATTACGGTTGCGCAGATCGGTCGACGCATGGGCTTGTCGAGACAATCGGTTCAGCGGGTCGTCAACGACCTGGAACGCGATGGGTTCGTCAGTTTCGAGGACAACCCGGATCACAAGCGGGCGAAGTTTGTCGTGCTGACTGAGATGTGCATCGAGAAGCTGCACAAGCTCGATGGGATCCAGGCGCGATGGGTGAACGAACTGGCTGACGGGCTCTCCGATACGGCGCTCAGGCGTGCGGCGAAATTGATGACTGACATTCGCGCGCGTAGCGAGGAAATCGAACAGAGACAGAATTGAACCAGCAGGATGAGAAAAAGACCATGGCAGATTTCAAGGAACTCGATCGGACCGTCACATTGGCTGAGCAGATGCAGGCCGACGAAGGACCGATCGTTTTGATCAATGTCTTCACGATTGACCCGACAGACGAGGATGCTTTGCTCAAGGCATGGTCGCACGATGCCGATTTCATGAAAGGGCAGCCTGGCTACATCTCAACACAGCTTCACAAGGGGATCGCTGGCAGCTCGACCTACATCAATTATGCCATCTGGCAGGACGTTGCCAGCTTCCGCAATGCGTTCACCAACCCGGAATTCCAGAAGCGGATAAATGACTACCCGGCGAGCGCGTTGGCATCGCCACACCTCTTCAAGAAACTGGCGGTCGCCAATCACTGCGTCGCCTGAGGGTGACCTAGACTAACTAGCGTAAATGGAGACTGATATGAAAAACCTGCTTCTTGCGGGCACGGCCGCGCTGTGCCTGATTTCCGGCCCTGCCATCGCGCAAGACAAAAAACTCGATGACGTGAATAAGACTGCATTCGAGTCTGTCGATGCCAACAACGATGGCTTGGTGTCGATGCGTGAGGTGGAGCATTACCGTAAGCTGGTGATGCGCGCGAACGCCGGTCTCAAACCTGTAGAAGGCCTGACCGGAACGCCTTCACTCTACACTGTCATCCGGACGGATTGAGGAGGGTGTGATGTCGTTAAAGAGCACTCGGACGCAATACGGAACCGTTGCTGTCACAATCCACTGGACTACGGCACTCTTGATCATTGCGGCTGTAGGCTCCGGCTTTCGGGCCGCGAACACGACGGACCCGGCCGCCAAGGCAGAGATCCTTGCGGCGCATGCGCCACTCGCCATCGCCGTCGTTCTACTGACGATTGCCCGCATCGTATGGTGGTGGTTTGCGGACAAGAAGCCTGATCCGGTCGCCGACACGCCGAACTGGCAGCACATGAGCGCCCGTGCCGTGCATCTGCTGTTCTATGTGGTGATCCTCGGTATGGCCGCGAGCGGCATCGGAATGTTCGTCCTGTCAGGCGCCGGCCCAATCATTTTCGGTGGCGCCGAAGGACAGTTGCCGGATTTCTGGGACTACAAACCACGCGTGCCGCACGGGATCGGCGCCAGGTTCTTGATTGCACTCCTGGTGTTTCACGCCGGTGCCGCCCTCTATCACCACTTTGTCCGCCGGGACGGCCTGCTCTGGCGAATGTGGTACGGCAAAGCCTGGGTGATCTCTGCCTCGCAAAGAAAGCTCAAGGACTGACCATCATGAAAACCCGTATCCATGCTTTGGCCGGTGGGATCGGCTTTCTCACCATCCTCACGTTCTGGACGTCGACGGTCATTTCCGAGCTGTTAGCGAGCCATGAAACAATCGCCGCGGTCAAGCAGATGATCCTCTATGGCATGATCATCCTGATCCCGGCTATGGCGATCGCCGGCGGCTCCGGCATGTCGATGGGCAAAGCCCGCACTGATGCCCCCGCATTGGCCAAGAAGAAGCGGATGCCGCTCATTGCCGCAAACGGTTTGCTCGTCCTGCTTCCATCGGCATTCTACCTCGCGTCGAAAGCGGCGGCGGGCGCATTCGACTCCTGGTTCTATGCGATCCAGGCCTTGGAACTGGTCGCAGGCGCCGCCAATTTGACAATGATGGGGCTCAATATCCGAGATGGCCTGACGATGACCGGTCGTATCGGCAGTGCGCAAGCCTCACGAAGTGAAACGCCCGCCGGATCGGTCATCGAGGAACGCGACGGTGGTCCACTCGTGGCCAAAGGCATATCGCGATTTGTTGGCACCAATGGCGAAGCAATGGAGACAAAACCGGCGATGGCCTTGTGCCGTTGCGGCGCTTCGAAGAGCAAGCCGTTCTGTGACGGCTCCCATAACGAGATCGGCTTCAACAGCCGTCCATCGGGCGAGCGAACGCCAGACAAACTGTGTTCCTATGAAGGAAAAGAAGTCACGGTCCACTACAATCGCCTGCTTTGCTCGCATGCAGGTGAGTGCGGCAAATCGCAGTCCGTATTCGACCCGTCCCGCCGGCCCTGGATCCTACCTGACAATGGTCGTGTGGATGATATCATCGCCGTCGTCACGGCCTGCCCGTCCGGTGCACTCTCCTACAGCCTGCCTGGCCAATCACCGCAGCAACCTATCGCCGAAGCATCTGGAGTATCGGTTGAAGAAAACGGACCATACCGGGTGACCGGAGTACCGCTCGCCACGGCCCCTACTGCAGCCGGCGCATGTCCCGACAAGTATGTTCTATGCCGCTGCGGCGCTTCGAAAAACAAGCCGTATTGCGACGGCACCCATCACGATATCGGTTGGAAGGGGTGAAGTCGCTTGGGAATGTCGCATAATGGCCCATAGCGCCGAACGGTCAACGTCCGCAGCTTGGGGTGTTTTTGCCGAAGGTGAAGCCTGTTGAATGGCAGAAAGCGACCCATCACGGACCTCAGAGAAGTCAGACGGGTGGTGCAGAAGCTCGTCCGCGTTGTGCGAAGGATGGAACTGTTCGTAGGAGCCCTGCGAAGGTGAAATCGGCGGATGTTACAATTCGATTGGAGACGTGTAACAAATCGTGCGAGTGGCCGGTCGGCTTAGTCATTAGCATGTCGCCAGATGTTACAAGACACTCTGGAGTACAACATTTTCTCTTCGGAGCCCGGCGTCGACAGCTCAGACAAACGGGTTTGCGAATTCAATGGTAGTGATCGGCCAAGCATTTCCGCGACAATAGCGGCCACGAACCAAGCTGGTTCCGATCATGCACTGGCATTTTCCTTCCACCGGATTCCTAAGACTTGGCCGCTCGGGTATCGAACCGACGGCACAAACGAAGACTTGGCGGGCTTCTTTTCCAATTGGTCCCACGGCTTGAACTCGCGGTCGAAGCGATTGCACTTGAACGTGATGAAATCCGTCACACTGCATTGGAAATTGAGCGATGCATCGGTGAACATGAAGAAGAACAACAACAGCAACGCGATCAATACGCCCATAATGCCTAGCCGGTCTTTCCAGGCGAGCCAACTGTTGTCAAACCACGGTTGTTTCGGTTCTTGTTCGGCCATTGATTTGCCTCGTGGGTTGCCAGGCACCTGGCAAGCGCTAGTCCTTGCTGTCCTCATCCGGGCAAAGATGGTGCAGTACAGACTTCACCCTGCCGCGGCGGTTCGTCGTTGTTTCGTGAAGATCGGCTCGCGCGTTGCGTATGATTGTCCATGAGAATTGCCAGAACAGTCCAGCGACGATTGCCGCGAAGAGAAGGCTCGGCCGTGATGATTCATTCCGGCCGACAAAGCCTACAGCGGCAACGACGGCAGTTTTTCCGATGGTGTCGTTGCGCGAGGACAGCCTGACCGCCCGAACTTTCGCAAACCGTCCGGGTCGTATCACGAGATCAAACTCTGCCCAGTCAGTCGGCACCTTCGGCCTTGCCGATGTGCCATTCTGCAATCTATAGTCACTATAGATGCAAGGGATAAATCATGACTGCGAAATTCACGATAGGGCATCTGGCGCGCGCGACGGGCTGCAAGGTGCCAACGATACGCTACTATGAGAAAATCGGATTGCTGCCTGAACCGCAACGCTCATCCGGCAATACGCGACTTTACGGAGTAAACCACCTAGCCCGGTTGGATTTTGTTCAGCATTGTCGTGAACTCGGGTTTCCTCAGGCGGCTATTCGCGAACTCCTTGAATTAAGCGATCATCCCGACCAATCGTGTACAGCAGTGACTAACATTGCACGTGCTCATTTGGATGATGTGAACCGCAGGATTGCACGGTTGACTGCCCTCAAGAATGAACTGCAGAGCATGATCAAAACCTGCAGCGGAGGCCGCGTCGAACAGTGCCGTATTATAGAGGCCTTGGCCGTATACTCACCCGGTCAAACGTGACGAATTGTCAGAACGTTTGAGCGATGCCGCACGACCTTGCAACCCGGACCCGAGAATTCCTAGCTAGCACGACGAAGTTCGGCCATACGAGCCCTCTGCTTTGCAAACCCAACTGCATTATTTGCAGCTCCATCGTCATCTGAGCGGTTCGTCTGCCCCTTGCCCGTCGCGTCGAACGCCCACTGTCCGCTGTCTGGGGTGGTGTGACCGCGGCACCAGCGCAATTTTAGCCCTGCCTGACGGAGCCACAATTGACTGCGAACTCTGCGTGGCTGTCGTTAATGTCGCCACCCCTCCAACCAAAGTCCCACGCGCCAAACACAACGCTTCCCCTGTCCACCGCCCGCGCCTATAAAGACGGCTGGTCCGGCGGCCGCCGGGCTCGGGGCTGGAAAACCCCTCCCGTAGCGGCTGGCATCAGCCGCAATTGATGCCTCCTCGACTTATGGTCGGGGAGGCGTTGGCGCATGTCCAGGGCTCTGCCTAAAGGTCAACGCGGCTGTCTACGGGCGGCTTTTCCACTCCCCGGCTACCAGAGGTGTGTTTCGCGTAGAACGGCCTCCGGTGGCCTCTCTTGCTTGAGGCTCAGAGGGGAGGACGCGCGGTGCAGGACTACAATTTCTGGAAGGACGCCTTCGA
>JBPCWB010000459.1:0-7492 GCA_051009955.1 Hyphomicrobiaceae bacterium
AAACTCGCTGATGCAATCCGACTGACACTCGGCCCAAAGTCGAAATCGGTTCTCATTCAAAAGAAATGGGGAGCTCCCCTTGTGTGTGATGACGGCGTAACCATCGCCAAGGAGTTTGACCTTGAAGACCCAGAAGAGAACCTAGGCGTTCAGATGCTACGCCAAGCCGCTGAGCGGACGGGGGACAAAGTCGGAGATGGTACGTCGACCTCAACAATTCTCGCCCACGCCATTCTTGCCGATGGGATACGCAATGTCGTTGCCGGCGCCAGCGCAATTGACATCAAGCGGGGGCTTGACGAGGCCGCTACGACCGCTATTGGGACCCTGAAAGGTCTGTCGCGGCCGGTCGAACAGCGCAAAGAACAAGCACAGGTCGCCACGATATCAGCCCACAACAACGCCGAGATCGGCGAATTAGTGGCCGACGCCATGGATCGCGTCGGCAGCGAAGGCGTCATTACTGTAGAAGAGGCTAAAACCACTGAGACAACGCTTGACGTTGTCGAAGGCATGCAGTTCGACCGCGGCTACGTTTCGCCGTACTTCATTACCGATCCGGAACGAATGACGGTCGAATTGAGCGAACCTCAAATCCTGATACATGAAAAGAAACTTGCGAGCCTCCAGCCGCTTCTGCCTCTCCTTGAGAAAGTCGTGCAGTCCGGACGACCCTTGTTGGTGGTTGCGGAGGACGTCGAGGCCGACGCTCTCGCCACACTTGTCGTAAATAAACTCCGCGGTGGATTGCGCGTCGCCGCGGTCAAGGCACCAGGTTTCGGCGATCGCCGGAAGGCCATGCTGACCGACATCGCTATCCTCACTGGCGGGACAGTTGTCAGCGAAGACCTTGGCATCAAACTCGAGAATGTTACTGTTAACATGCTAGGCAAAGCCGACCGCGTGACAATCGACAAAGACACGACGACCATCGTCGGCGGGTTGGGCAGCAAGTCTGACATTGAAGCCCGCGTTTCTCAGATCAGACGCCAGATCGACGAAACGAACTCCGAATATGACCGGGAGAAATTGCAGGAGCGGCTGGCGAAGCTCGTCGGCGGTGTCGCAGTCATTCGCGTAGGCGCTCCGTCAGAGACGGAGCTCAAATCGCGCAAAGAAGCGCTCGACGATGCCATTAACGCGACGAAAGCTGCGGTTGAAGAAGGGATTGTAGCCGGCGGAGGTTTGGCACTACTGCGATGCACTGATGCATTGACGAAGCTAGAAGACACCGTCGAAGACGACGTCAAAACGGGCGTACAGATCTTGAAGCGCGCACTACCGGCACCGGCTCGGCAGATCGCCGAAAACTCCGCTACTGACGGCGGCGTCGTCGTCGCTCGGTTGCTCGAAGGCAAAGGTAATTTCGGCTTTGATGCAGCGCGGCGTGAGTATGTCGACTTGGTTGAGACGGGCATCATTGACCCGACGAAGGTAATCCGGATTGCGCTTGAGAACGCCGTGTCAGTGGCCAGTGTTCTGCTGCTCACGGAAGCGACGATGACGGAAGTCCCCGAACCGCCCGAAACCGCCGTTGCCGGAGCGCCGCAGATGGCACTTTGAACCTCTGTCGTCTTACCGATCGGACAGGGACCGCGTTAATGGGATCAACTAGATTTTCGTGCCCTAGCCAATGAATGACACCATTAACTCGCCGCGAACGAGCGGTTCCGGCTTCGACACGCCGACATGGCACAATTTGTCAGTCGAAGAGACAGCGTCAAAGCTGACAACTACAATCGACGTCGGTCTGATCGACCGAGAAGCCGCGCTAAGGCGAGCGAGCTTCGGCGAAATTGCCCTGCCCCAAGTCGCGCGCCGGTCGATGGGTTCGATGATTGCCGGGCGGCTGTTCGACTTAATGATCCTGGTCTTGCTCGCTGCCGCACTCCTGGCCAACTTTGTCGGTGAGTTCTAGGACAGCATCGCCATCACTGTCATTGCCGTCCTCAATGCAGTCGTCGGAGCCGCACAAGAGTGGCGTGTCGAACACGCGCTGGAGGCACTGCGCAACATGACGGCTCCGACGGCTCGGATACTGCGTGGCGGCACGCAACACGTAGTGCTGGCCACTGAACTTGTCCCTGGCGATATCGTACCCGCTGATCTGCGGCTCACCGAGGCTGTAACGCTCCGTACCGATGAGTCCATGCTAACAGGCGAGTTGATCGCTATCGACAAACGCGCCGATTGCCAACTTTCAGGAAATGCTCAGATTGGCGATCGCGTGAACATGGCGTTCAAGGGCACAAACGTAGCTCATGGACAAGCTGTGGGCGTCGCCGCAGCGACGGGCATGGCAACAGAACTTGGCCGCATCGCTGGCATGTTGGACAGTTCTTCGCGTCTCAGAACGCCATTGCAGCGCCACATTGCCCGCTTTGGCAGGTTTTTGGGTTTCGCCGTCATTGTTCTCAGCACCGTCATTTTTCCAATTGGATTGTTGCGCGGCGAAGAACCCATTTTGATGTTCCTCACCGCAATCGGTCTTGCCGTTGCCGCCGTTCCCGAGGCCCTTCCAGCAGTTGTCACAGTGGCATTGGCCAGGGAGCAAATAAGTGGACGGGCGTCCGCCACTCCTTTGGGACTTGACCAATTTCGTCTCGTCCGAAACAGTTGAGGCCTAGCGACGCCGGAAATTCCCTGAAACTTGCGGCATGGTCAATTCATGATATCTCGAATGAATTACCCATCGATGCTCGCGGAAATACTGCTCGCTAGGTGTCAGTCGCATAATGAGTAAGACACTCGCTTTCGCGCCCACGCACGACCCGTCGCTCGGCAAGTGCACCGCGGTGCTCCGTGACAACTGTGCATTGCTGTTCGGGTTCATCCCTTCGGTGTGCGTATAGTACGACCCAGTCTCGCGTTCGGCCGAGGTCATGCGCCCTTTGAGTGTTCGAGTAGAGCGCCGTGAAGGACCAATCTTCACGAATTGTATGCAACACCGGCAACCAGGCGCGTTGCTCGGGATTGAAACGTTTTGGCGCAATCTTCCGCAATCTGTTCGCTGCAGCCTTCTGACGGTACTCCTGATCGACATCCAAAATCTGCGCAACACTCGGCCGTGCTCCGTGTTCTGTGCGGCGATTGTGGCGTTCATCGAGCCGTTGCTTAAGAACCGCACGAATGACGCTCGCACGCCGGGGCCCAATTCCGGCGACGTGTTTCAAGCGGCCGTCATGGGCGGCAGCCTCGAGCGCTTCGAGCGAGTCAATGTTCAGTTCCTCATGAATGCGATGTGCTAGATCAGGACCAATACCCGGAACGGACTGAAAAAGCTGCTCCGGTTCCATTGCACCGTTCAGGCGATCCAGCGCTCGCCATCGTCCGGTCTCGACCATTTCCGCAAGGGCTGCTGCGATACCCCGGCCGACTGCCGGCAGTTGAATGAGGCCAGTCGTTCCCTTGTCCGCGATGATCTCGCTGACGGGTCTAGCAAGTTTCTCCAATGTTCCCGCCGCATGACGAAATGCGCTGACACGAAACCTGTCCGCACCTTGCGCATCGAGAAGATCTGCCATTTCTTGCAACTTGGCGGCCAGAGCTACGTTCTGTCTTTGCTCCATTGCGCACCTTCCCGTCACACCAATCAGGTTGATTGGCGTTTGCCAAGAGGGCGAACATAGGTGGCTTGGGGGCCTTTTTCGCCGATGTCTTCGGCGAACCGGACGATCACACCGACGGAAAGCCCATCGAAACCATCGTCTGCGACGCTGTTGCGATGGAAGTAGATCTCGCGGCCATCGTCCGAGGCAATGAAACCGTGGTCGGAGTCGGGCTGAAGCGAGACGATCTGGCCTTGCGGCGGCGCTTCATGCGTCTTCACTTTGTCCTGGCGAATCCGTGTCCGGTCCTGCAACTGTCGTCGAGCTGCTTTAAATGCATCACGGATGGCAACATAGACATCCGTGTGCGCCCTCGTGTCACCAGGCTCGCGACTGACGACGATATCGGATGCACCCGGAACCGAAAGCTGTATCCGAATTTCATAGGCATCTCCCTTGTGATGTCGGCGCTGAGGACGCGACACGGAGACACGGCCTGACGTAATCCGATCGAAGAACTTCTCGAGCTTGTCGACTTCAGCGCGAACGCGATCCTCGATCGCTTGGGAGTGTTCAACATGTTCAAAGACGATTTGTACGGAACTTCGCATTGTCAGCACCTGTAGTTCTTGGATGACTTAAACTAGCGATTGATGAGCCATAGAAGCAGCGTGAGCGCAGCACTGATCAACAGCGATGTTGTCAGCGGAATGTAGAGCCGAACGTGATCCTGCTGAATGACGAAGTCGCCTGGCAAGCGCCCAAGTCCAATCTTTTGAATGAACGGCCACAAGAGACCGATCATGACGAGGACAAGGCCGAGAATGAGTAAGAGACGTTGCATCTTTCGAGTTAACTGACTTGCCGAAGTTCTCAAGCGGCTTGGGCGCAGGCCGACCCGTCATCCTCCATGGCGTTCGCCATACATCGATTTTCAAACATGGCGACCCGAGGTGACGTGACAATGATCTGTGTCAACCACCGAATCCGCTCAAATGCTATTCGCAGAGGTTTGTGAGCAAGTGGGTTAGCCCCTCCCGCCAATCTATTCAGATGTAGTGCCGATTGTTGGCACTGCTCAGCCATGTTGGCCCCGAGCCACCGCCCAAACGCGGTCTGGTTTGTCAGCAGCCGTCGCGACAACGGGAATGACCAGCCGTGGAATGTAACTCCAATCCCCATTTTCCCCGACAGAGACCCAGCCGATTCTGCGCCTCGAACGCATGATCCAGATCAAGGAATTGCCGGCACCTGCCGGGTTCTCATGCAAGGCGAGGAAAAAAACACCATGAAGACGCAATGGTCGTCACGGAGATCACATGGATCCTGGAAGGCCGCGTATTGGACTGGCCCTTGGCGCCGGCGGTGCTCGGGGTTGGTCACACATTGGAGTACTCAACGCACTACGCGTAGCGGGCATCGCACCCGATGTGGTATGTGGCTGCTCAATTGGAGCACTTGTCGCAGCATCCTATGTGACCGCGCATCTCGAAACACTTGAGACCCTAGCACGCTCTCTAACGACGTCGCGCGTGCTTCGATACCTCGACGTCAGCCTCCGTGGCGGGGGTTTGATCGAAGGGCGATGGATCATCGAATTCTTTCGCGAAAATGTTGAAGACACTGCCATCGAAAACGCTGCGCCAATCTACGGGGCCGTTGCAACCGACTTGGCGAGCGGGCGGGAAACGTGGCTGACGTCGGGCTCCATCATTGATGCTGTGCGCGCGTCCATTGCCATCCCGGGCCTTCTCACTCCGATCGAGGTTCGTGGTCGCTGGCATGTTGATGGCGCGCTGGTCAATCCATTGCCTGTTTCGCTTTGTCGCGCGCTTGGAGCGGACGTCATTATTGGTGTCAATCTCAACGGCAATTTGATGGGCCGCCCTGATCTCATGGTTTCTACGAAGGAGGTTACTGCGGATCCGGCTGCCCGGGATCAAAGCGGTACATCGTCGTGGCTTGCTTGGATGTCCGTCCGACAAAGCATCGACCAAGACGCTATGGCTCAAAGTGTGGCTTCGGGTCGGCGACCGGGATATCTGGAAGTTGTCAGCCAGACGTTTTTTCTCGTGCAGGACTTCGTGTCCCGGGTTCGTCTGGCTGCAGATCCAGTGGACCTCTTGCTCGCACCCGACGTCGCCGAAATCGGCTGGATGGAGTTTAACCGCGCATCGGAAGCAATCGAGGCGGGGGAAAGGGTTGTCGAAGCGGCTTTACCATCTCTGAGGCAGATCATCGGGCAGGGCGAGTGATTCAACTGATCTGCCCGACATCACACCATGACGAACGTCGTCGTTAAATGCACTCAACGAGACGACAGGACGGAGCACATTGACCACAGCAATGAACAAGCCGCCAGAATATCCTGGTCGAAAGTCGGAGCGCGACCGCGCGGCAATCGCCGCACAGTCGTTGACCATCATTACCGAACTGGCAAATGAACTTCGCCCTCGTCAGGTCGGCGATCTATCGGCAGCGCCCGATAGCGATCTCGACCGCGACCTTGGCTTTGACAGTCTCGGTCGCGCGGAACTCATTCTCCGATTAGATCGAACATTCAAAGTCCGATTGCCTGATCAACTCATCGCCGATGCAAAGACACCTGCAGACCTGATCGACGCAATCCTGACTGCAAAACCTCAAAGCCGAGACATCACGGCTACCGTCGAAGCGCCAGTTGACGTGCTAGCAAGCATCGCGCCACCAGCTACAGCCAAATCGCTGCTGCAGGTTCTGGAACACCATGTCGAGGCTCATCCCGACCGCCCGCACATCGGAATCTGGCAAAGTTACGGAATTACCGAGCGCATGAGCTATGGGCAGCTTGACAGCCAAGCACTCAGCATTGCTCGTGGGTTGCAGGAGGCCGGACTCGAGGTCGGTGACAGGGTCGCCCTAATGCTTCCGACTGGCAGAGCATTTTTTTGTACGTTTTTCGGAATCCTTTTTGCCGGCGGTATTCCAGTGCCGATCTATCCACCTTTCCGACGCGCGCAAGTCGAGGATCATATCCGCCGACAGGCCGGAATACTGAACAATGCGGAAGTGGGCATACTCGTGACGGAAGCAGAGATCCGACGTGTCGGCGGTTTGCTAAAAGGACTTGTACCGTCGCTTCACCATGTCATGATTGCCGAAAGCCTGATGGGCGGTCCGCAGCTCGCGGAACCCACGTCCGCCAATTCCGACACGACCGCATTGATCCAATATACTTCGGGCAGCACGGGCGACCCCAAGGGCGTCGTGCTGACCCACGCCAATCTCCTGGCCAATATTCGAGCCATGGGTGTCGCGCTTGAAGCGACATCCAAGGACGTGTTTGTCAGCTGGCTGCCACTCTACCACGACATGGGTCTGATCGGAGCTTGGCTGGGGAGCCTTTATTTTGGAGCACGCGTCGTCATCATGTCTCCGCTCACGTTTCTGGCTGACCCAACACGATGGTTGCATGCGATTTCTCAACAACGCGGAACGTTGTCTGCAGCACCGAATTTCGCATTCGAGCTTTGCCTCAAGAATATTCGCCAAGAAGATGCCGCCGGCCTCGATCTCTCATCTTTGCGTGCCGTGGTGAATGGGGCCGAACCCGTCAGCCCCAGCACAATCCGAGACTTCACCGAACGCTTCTCCGCTTTTGGTTTTCGGCCAGAGGCCTTGGAACCCGTCTACGGCCTCGCCGAGTCATCTGTTGGCTTGGCGTTTCCCCCAATGGGCCGAACGCCGATCGTTGACCGAGTCGACCGGTTCGCACTGACCGATGCCGGTATTGTTCGCGTTGCTGCACCAGACGATCGAAGTGCGATCGAGTTCGTCGCCTGCGGTCGACCTCTTGTCAACCACCAGGTACGAATCGTTGATGACTTAGGATTGGAACTTCCCGAGCGCCACCAAGGAAATCTCCAATTCAAGGGACCATCGGTAACACAAGGCTACTACCGCAA
>JBPCWB010000460.1:0-3377 GCA_051009955.1 Hyphomicrobiaceae bacterium
TATATTTCACGATGCTCAATCACAATAAGCGGTCAATCGAGATTAACACCAAAGACCCGGTGGGGAAGCAGGTTCTCGAGCAGCTGGTCAAATCGTGTGACGTGTTGGTGGAGAATTTTGCGCCGGGCGCTCTCGACCGAATGGGCTTTGGCTGGGAGCGCATTCAGGAGCTCAATCCGCGCATGGTCATGGCCTCGGTCAAAGGCTTCGGACCCGGCCCCTATGAGGATTGCAAAGTCTACGAAAACGTTGCGCAATGCACCGGTGGATCAGCATCGACCACAGGCTTTCTCGATGGACCTCCGAGCGTAACGGGTGCCCAGATTGGAGACAGCGGCACCGGCCTTCACCTTGCCCTTGGCATTGTGACGGCACTCTACCACCGCGAAAGGAGTGGCCGCGGGCAACGTGTGATGGCCGCGATGCAGGATGGCGTGCTCAATCTTTGCAGAGTCAAACTTCGTGACCAGCAGCGCCTTGAGCGTGGGCCGTTGAAGGAGTACAGCCAGTACGGCCAGGGCATTCCGTTCACCGATGCCACGCCGCGCGCCGGCAATGATTCCGGCGGTGGGCAGCCGGGCTGGATCCTCAAGTGCAAGGGCTGGGAAACTGATGCCAACGCTTATGTCTATTTCATTACGCAGGCGGCGGTGTGGGGCAAGATCTGCGATCTGATCGGTCAGCCTGATTGGAAAGATGATCCAAATTACGCCAAGCCCGATGCAAGGCTTGATAAGATTCCACAAATCTTCGACCGCATCGAGGAATGGACCAAGACGAAGACCAAGTTCGAAGTGATGGACGCATGCAATCCGCTCGACATCCCGTGTGGCCCGATTTTGTCAATGAAAGAGTTGGCTGAGGAGCCGTCACTGCGCGAGACAGGGACGATCGTCGAAGTCGATCATCCCGAGCGTGGTCCGTATTTGTCGGTCGGATGCCCCGTGAAGCTGTCGGACAGTCCGGCTGACGTGAAGCGTTCACCGCTGCTCGGCGAACACACTGTTGAGATCTTGCGTGACGTGCTTGGCTACAGCGGCGATCAGTTCGACCAGATTGTCCAATCGGGTGCTGTCGGCGAAGTGCGTTCTGTGGCAGCGGAGTGAGCCATGCACCGCTGCAGATTGCCGGCGGATGCGGGACGAAATGAGAACTGGGAGGAAATAACGCGATGAGAGTGATCCTGAACGGCCAGCAGGCGTTCGGCAAGGCGGCCCTCGAAAAGATCCTGCAAGCTGGAACAGATGAGGTGGTCGGTGTCTTCACGGCGCCGGATAAGGAGGGTCGACCGGTTGATCCGGTCAAGCAGGCGGCCCTCGATCATGACCTGCCTTTGTTTCAGCCGGCCAATTACACGGATGCCGACGTTCTTGCGACGATGCGGTCGCTGAATGCGGACGTCATGGTGATGGCCTACGTGATCATCTTCATTCCGGAAGAGGCCCGCGACATCCCGAAAATGGGATCGATCTGTTTCCATCCCTCACTGCTCCCACTCCATCGTGGGCCGAGTTCGATCAACTGGCCAATCATGTGGGGTGCGACCAAGACCGGATTTTCTTGGTTTTATCCAACCGATGGCCTTGATGAAGGCGATATCCTGCTGCAGCGCGAAGTTGACATCGGACCGGACGAGACCCTCGGCGATGTCTACTTCAAGAAGATTTTTCCGGCCGGTGTGGACTCGACTCTGGACGTGATCGAGGCATTCCGTTCCGGTAACCCGCCACGGACGAAGCAGGATGACTCGCAGGCGACCTACGAGTCCTGGTGCCGTAAGAAAGACGTCGAGCTTGACTGGGAGCGACAGGCCGCTGACGTTTACAATACGATCCGCGCCGGCAATCCGCAGCCTGGCGCTTGGACCACTTTCAAGGGTGACGAAGTGCAAATCTTCGACTCTGCGAAACTGGACGGCGATGGTCCGTCCGGTGATGTTGTTGCCGTTGGTGATGACGGTGTGACGGTGCAGGCATCCGGTGGACGTATCTTAATCAAGCGTGTGCGGCCCAAGGGCGGGAACAAGGTTCCGGCCACGGAATGGGCGGCGAGCGCGGGCGTCGGTGTTGGTGCGAAACTTGGCAGCTAGGTCAACGGCCTGGCGATTGACATTTACCTTACAAGAATACCGGTCAGCGAAAGAAAGCCCCTGCCATGGCAAAGACGGATATCGAGATTGCGCGTGAAGCCCACAAACGCCCGATACAGGAAATTGGAGACAAGCTCGGCATTCCCTCCGAACATCTCCTGCCGTTCGGCCATGACAAGGCGAAAGTTTCCGAGGGTTTTATCAAGTCCGTAGCCGGTCGGCCTGACGGCAAACTGATCCTGGTCACGGCGATCAATCCGACGCCGGCCGGTGAAGGCAAGACGACGACAACCGTCGGACTTGGCGATGGTCTGAATAAGATTGGGAAGAAGGCCGCCATCTGTATTCGCGAGGCATCGCTTGGCCCGTGCTTCGGAATGAAAGGCGGCGCCGCCGGCGGCGGATATGCGCAGGTTGTCCCAATGGAGGAGATGAATCTGCATTTCACAGGCGATTTCCACGCGATCACCTCGGCGCACAATCTGCTGTCCGCGATGATCGACAACCATATCTACTGGGGTAACGAACTCGGAATCGACTCGCGCCGGGTGGCCTGGCGGCGGGTGATGGACATGAATGATCGGGCGTTGCGCCAGATTACAGCGTCGCTCGGCGGTGTCGCGAACGGCTATCCACGGGAGGCCGGGTTCGATATTACGGTCGCGTCCGAGGTGATGGCAATTCTATGCCTGGCCAACGATCTTGAAGATCTTCAAAAGCGCCTGGGCGACATAATCGTGGCCTATCGCCGAGATCGCTCGCCGGTCTACTGCAGAGACATCAAAGCCGACGGCGCCATGACCGTCCTGCTGCAGCAGGCCATGCAGCCGAACCTGGTGCAGACGCTTGAGAACAACCCCGCGTTTGTGCACGGCGGCCCGTTCGCCAACATCGCCCACGGCTGTAATTCAGTGATCGCGACAAAGACGGCGCTGAAGCTTGCCGACTATGTTGTCACCGAGGCCGGCTTTGGAGCGGACTTGGGTGCGGAGAAGTTCTTCGACATCAAGTGCCGCAAGGCCGGGCTCAAGCCCGATGCCGTGGTGATCGTTGCGACAGTGCGCGCAATGAAGATGAACGGCGGCGTCGCACGTGCGGACCTCGGTGCGGAAAACGTCGAAGCTGTGACGGCCGGTTGCGTCAATCTTGGCCGCCATATCGAGAATCTCAAGAAATTCGGCGTGCCGGCTGTCGTCGGTATCAATCACTTCGTAACGGACACGGATGCGGAAATCGCAGCCATGAAGGAATACTGCGCCAGTGTCGGTGCAGACGCGGTCGTCAATAC
>JBPCWB010000461.1:0-5675 GCA_051009955.1 Hyphomicrobiaceae bacterium
TCACCAAACCGAATGGAGCATTGGCGGATAGGCCGACATAAATGTTTCGATTGAGCTGGTAGTTGACGTAACTCGACGTCACCAGAGCTGGCTTGGCGATGTTCCCAGAACTGTTGCCTGTCGCAGCAGAGTTTACATCCACAATTTCTAGGCCGGGTATCCCAGAGTCGGTAGGTAAGCCATCAAGAATAGTCCCACCCGTCACGGTAATCTCGGAATCGCCCAACACCAGAGCACCGTGGCTTTCGGTATTGAAACCGTCCTGGTTGGCGACGGCGGCCGGGTTCCAGTACATGGCGCTGAGGGTTGAGTTGGCCGCTGACCCGGCAAACGACATGCCTTGCGATGTGGTGGATTGCTCGCGAATGGCGAAGCCGCCAGCGAAGGCACTACTGGCCGCCATTGACCCGGCCAGACACACACAAACATACAATCTCGGATGACCGAGCGCCCCAAGCGAACCCATCGTCTCCCCCTACGCAACGCATTACGAAATTCAGCCACGCGTTGGCGGCTGAGAACTGACAACAACTATGGCTCGGGAAGTTGCTGGCGCAATTCAACTTTGCGATGTGTCGCTCAGTACAGCGATTTTACGGCCGCACGTGCCCGAAACGCCACATTTTGTTGTCTTGCGGCCTAAGACGGACACCACAATTCGCCTCAACCGCCAGAAAAATGATCATGGCGCGAACTGGGGACCGCATGGACTGATGGTGAGGATATCGGCCGCCGCCCAAAGGCGGCGACCGATCAATGATCATTCAACCGCTAAAAGCAGCCACTCGCTAGAAGCAGCGCGCCGGCGCATTGTTATTGTAGCAACGCCGCCAACACCGGCTTGGCCTTCGTGCATCATAGCAGCGGTTGCGACAGATCCGGCGCCACCGCCGACAGGAATTCCGAGAGCGCCGGTAACTTGGCACCCAGCTGCACCAACGGCCGACGTGGCGATGACGTATGCCGGTCCACGGACCTCTTCTCGACGAGCGATGGCAGCCATGGACCTGCTGCAGCAAACCCGAAACCGGCGCAACATCCGCCGTCACCAGACCACCCATGCCGGCCACGTTGGCCTGGGCCACGCTCGCGCCTCCGGCAAGGAACAGGCATGCCAGGACAGCGGCAAGCCCCGTCAATTGGCGAAACAACATCAACATAAGAGCTCTCTCCTCCACAGTTGCAACTCAATAAATGAGATGTGCGATCAACGCCCCGCACGACTGATGTCAGCCGCGGCCGAGTTGATGGAGGAACGCATGAACTTAAGCTGAACGAGCCGTTCACTCGCCGTTTGGATTTCAAATAACTCTTTAATTCTCAAGGGAAAAGTCGATCGCGCCGCCAGCTGTCTTCAAGACCACTCCGGCGGAAGACCATCCGCTCGTGTAATCGGAAGGGACGATCATGCCAGAATTCCATTTCGACGGGCCGCAATCGAAACCCAGACCAATGGGCCGGCCGTGGGATCGACCCGATGTGGAATTTCGCGGCATAGCTCGCGACGGCCTTTTCAAGTGCGAACCGGCTTTCAAGGGGACGCGACTGCTGCGACGCCCAAGCACCAATGCGGCTGCCGCGCGCCCGCGACGCAAAATAGGCATCGGCCTCGTCGGATGACACCTGACTCACCAGGCCGCGAATCCGCACCTGGCGGCGCAGCGACTTCCAATGGAACAGCAACGCGGCCTTGCCGCTCGTCAGCAGTTCCCGGCCCTTGGCACTCTCAAGGTTCGTGTAGAAGACAAACCCGCGGTCACGGTCAAGCTCCACACCGTCCACGCCCTTGAGAAGCACCATCCGCACGTTCGGTAGGCCCGCCTCGTCGACACTGGCAACCGACATGGCATTGGGATCATTCAGCTCGTGCTTCTGGGCATCGCCGTACCACTCATCAAATAACCCGAACGGCTCATTACGATCCGCAAACTCCTCTGCGGGCGAGATGATGGTGTCCGTATAATCGGGTTTCGGCTCTTCAGACGCCATAGTGCACCTTCTCATATCTGCGCGGAGCGCCCGAAAAAGGAACGCCTGTTCAAGCGAAATTAACCAGTCTCCGGCAGGGTGTGGCCGTAGAGTGGTGGGTTTCGGGCGCGACACGCGCTTCTTGCGCCAGCAGTCCTCAGTTGAGTAGCGTAACGGAGTCACAGGTTATGAGTCACGCCATCCGCGCGTTCGCGGTCCTTTGCGCCGCATCTGTCCCCCTTATTTTGGTCTGGGACCGGCAGAACCCAACGACGCATCTGCACGCCCTCGAGCCTGCACACATCATCAAAGATCGCCCAATCAACGTCACCTACAACCGTCGCAACAATGCGCCCGTCTATGTTGATCCGCGCGCCACGCTGAGCCGGCGCGATGAAGTTGCCGCTCTCGACGCGATTCAACAGGCCCTGATGACAACGGCTGATGGCGGCAGCTACGTCTGGCGACCGAAGCACCGACGCCTCAATGGGATTGTTCAGATCACAAGATCGTTCCGTGATGCCCGAGCACGCGTCTGCCGCCACATCGTGATTTTCCTAAATACAGGTTTGTACTCCCGTCAAGCAGAAGGTATTGCCTGCAGACTCCCTTCTGGGATCTGGACGCTGAGCGGCTAGTGATTCGGGATTACCACTGAGCAAGACCATCCTTATGGTTAACGCCGCCGACGATCGGAGTGCGACATTCCGCGCGCCAGAACCGCTGTTCTTCCCAATCAATCAACCTGCCACAGGCAAGCACCCACAGTGCTGCGCCATACACGCGTTCTGACTTGCATTTTGGATGCAACCGCCTATGCCTGGACCGCGTATTCCGAATATGTAGGATGGAACGGCAGTCGCCGGGATCGAGAGGACAGGGGCATATGACAACCGACCGGGGCGGACCGGCCACGCCGGCGGGCAACTTCATGGTTGGCAAACGCGGCCTTGTCATGGGCGTCGCCAACAATAGGTCAATTGCCTGGGGCATAGCAAAAGCCGTTGCCGGGCAGGGTGCCTCTGTTGCCCTTACCTATCAAGGTGACGCTCTCAAAAAGCGGGTCGAGCCTCTGGCTGCCGAACTTGGTTCCGATCTCGTTTTGCCCTGCGACGTCACAGATACGGCCTCAATGGATGCCGTTTTCGCAACATTGAAGGAAACCTGGGGCGGCATGGATTTCCTGGTCCATGCCATTGCCTTCTCCGATAAGAACGAATTGGACGGGCGCTACGTCGACACGACGGAAGCAAACTTCACGCAGACGATGCTGATCTCGTGCTACTCGCTGACGGCCCTGGCCAAGCGAGCGGAACCCCTGATGACCGATGGTGGATCAATTCTCACGTTGACCTACTACGGCGCCGAAAAGGTCATGCCGCATTACAACGTGATGGGTGTTGCCAAGGCTGCTCTGGAGGCAAGCGTACGCTATCTCGCCGCGGATCTCGGCCAGAATGGCGTTCGCGTGAACGCCATATCGGCCGGACCGATCAAGACGCTGGCCGCATCAGGGATTGCCGATTTCCGCTACATCCTGAAATGGAACGAATACAACTCGGCCCTGCGCAGAACAGTGACCATCGAAGAAGTCGGCGATGCGGGGATCTATCTCCTGTCCGACCTGTCTCGCGGCGTCACTGGCGAGATCCACCACGTTGACTCCGGATATCACGTCCAGGGCATGAAGAACGAAGATGCGCCAGACATAACCGTCGCCAAGAACGAGTAACGCGTTAGCCACCACTCTGGTCAGCGGACAGAGCCCGAAACAACCAGGCCGCGATCATGTCGAGAACCGCATCGCTGTTATCGTCCATCATCAGCATGTGACTGTTGCCGCGCACGCCCGTCTCCGGCAGATGCACCATCTCCAGGCGGGCACCGGCCGCTTGGGCGCCGCTGGCCCAGGCGCGCCCCGCGGAAAGCAGATTGGGAACGCCGGTCTCTGCATCCTGGTAGTCGCCGTAGACCATATAGATGTCCTTGTCGCGCCAAGGTCCCGCTTCCATGCTGAATCCTGACGGCTCGACGGCGACCATGGCCGCGACCCGGTCCGGATCCTGTGCACCTGCGGCGAATGCAATCTGCCCACCTTGGCTGTGACAAATGACGATTGCCTGACCGAGGCGCTCCAACACCGCGGAAAACGCAGCCGTGGCCGCGGCCGTGGTCGAGGTCCAACGCGGCACGAAACGGCGCGCGAAGAGCTCGAATGCTTCGACGGGGAACCTCTGACCATCAAATCCGCGCCGCGCTCCATAACCATCGCGGGGGCCAAGGCGGAACAGAACCCAGGCTTCCTCAAGCGTGCGTTGAATCGGCTCATCGGGCCATATCCCATCCACGGCACACCAACCGGCCCGACCGCGTTCAACGCCGTCGACAACATGAACCTCAAATCCCTGACGCAGCAATCCCTGCAACCATCCTGGCCGGCCATCGGGAGTCGTCTCCCAGCACGAACCCGACAATCCACCACCGTGCATCAAGACCACCGGAGGCAATGCGTTGCGATCAGCCGGCACAAAATATTGCACGTAGGCGTGCTCGATGGCGTATGTACCATTCGGATCATAGGAAAATGATGTCTGCTCGGTAAACTTGATCTCGCGGCTTGACGCGCCGTCGACTTCAATGTGCCGACCACCGGCGACATACGAACCTAAGTCCTCCAACTTGTACATCAATATCTCCTTGCTCCGACCACGGAGGCTCCAGAGGATTGCTTGAATCCCGCCCCATCCTCAGTCATGTTGCGGGTCGATCCAAATTCACAATAAGGAACGTGTCGTGCCCACCAATCGCCAGGCCAAATTGATTGCGCGTCCTAGACCGGGGCCGTTCACCCGCGATATCTTTTCTATGGAAGACGCGGAGATCGCAACGCCCGACCCTGGAGAATTTCGAGTCAAGATTGCGTACGTGTCACTTGATCCGGCCATGCGGGGCTGGGTCAACGACGCAAAATCCTATGTCGCGCCGGTTGCTCTGGGCGAAATCATGCGCGCCTATGCCGTCGGTTATGTCGAAACCTCGAACCATCCCGATTTCGCGGTGGGAGACGCCGTCCAGGGCCTCTTCGGCGTTCAACAATACGCAATCTCCAACGGTCGCAACGTGGTCAAAGTCGACCCCGACAAGGCGCCACTGGAACGCTGGGTCGGAGGCCTCGGGATGCCGGGCTGGACGGCCTATTTCGGCTTGCTCGACGTTTGTGAGCCCAAGCCTGGCGAGACCGTTGTCGTATCTGCAGCGTCGGGTGCCGTTGGTTCGATTGTCGGTCAAATTGCAGAGATCAAGGGCTGCCGTGCCGTCGGTATTGCCGGTGGCCCGGAGAAATGTGCCTACCTTACGGACGGCCTCGGCTTTGACGCGGCCATCGATTACAAACGCGGCGACCTTGGCGACCAGCTCAAAACCGCCTGTCCCGACGGAATCGACTGCAATTTCGAGAATGTCGGCGGTGACATCCTCGACACCGTTCTGATGCAGATGAATGTCTTCGGCCGCATTGCGCTGTGTGGTCTTATTTCCGGCTATACGGCAACCGAATTGCCTCCCGGCCCGAGAAATTTCCGCGCCGTCCTGACCCAGCGTCTGCGCATTCGCGGTCTCATCGTATTCGATTGGAAGGACCGATTTCCTGAAGCCATCGCACAGCTCGGAGACTGGCATGCAAGCGGCCAACTCAAGATCCGCGAGGA
>JBPCWB010000462.1:0-6104 GCA_051009955.1 Hyphomicrobiaceae bacterium
GACCAAATGGCCGAGGCACCGCAATTGTCGTGTTTGGCCTCGATCATCTGGACGTCCATGCGACGAGGTGATCTCAACGGTTGATCATCCAACGTTGGAAAGCCGGACTCAATAACTTCATAGTTGAGATTGTGTTTGGTCTCACCCGCAGAGTGATAGTGGACCGTACGCAGAGCCCTTCAATTCAGCGCGTGTGACAGTGCTGCTGTACAGTCTGGTGCGCACGACTAAGTCCGATTGCAATGACGGATTCCCGAGACGGGGCGGTCTCACTCAATGGCTGCCATGGTGTTGCAGCCAAACGCAATTTTGGCCACACCGCAGTAGATAGCCGGGACGATGACTTGCCGGTAGTCGGCATCATTTTCCGCCTTCACGGGCGACAAAAATGATCGCGGGTCATCGTCCTGTTGAACGTCCCACAACTTGTCTTTCAGCACACAAATTTGTGAGTGACGGATTCTTTGAAAACGGCTGCCGCCGCCAAACGGTCAACTCTGCCAGCCGATGCCACTGCGAAGAAAGGCGACACCCAAGGCCGTAAAGGCCGCCCGCTCGCTATTGTCCTTTCCATAGCCATGACCGCCGGCTGCCGGTTCATAGAAGTAGGCGTTGTGACCGATGGCCTGCAACTTGGCGGCCATTTTCCGGGCATGGCCGGGGTGCACGCGATCATCACGGCGGGTCGTCGCGAGAAGGATTGGCGGATAAGCTGAGCCCGTCTTTGGTGGCTGAACCTGGTGATAAGCTGAATACGTTTGCAGAAATGCCCAGTCCTCGGCGATGTCAGGGTCACCGTATTCGGCCATCCAGCTCGCACCGGCGAGCAGCTTGCTGTAACGGCGCATATCAATCAGCGGAATCGTGCAGAACAAAGCACCAAACCGTTCGGGGAAGCGCACGAACATGTTGGAAATCAATATCCCGCCGTTCGAGCCGCCCTCTGCCGCGATGCGCTGTGGGAATGTTACGCCGCGCGCCACCAGATCTGCGGCGACAGCGGCGAAATCATCATGGGACAGACGCTTGCCTTCGCGCCGACCGGCCTCGTGCCAGCGTGGCCCGAACTCCCCGCCACCGCGAATATTGGCAATGACACTGGTGCCACCCTGCTCCAGCCAGAGCTTGCCGATCGCTGTGCGATAGTTCGGCAGGGCGGACGACTCGAAGCCACCGTAGCCATAGAGGTGGACGGGGGCATCGCCCGTTTCCGGGCCCTGTGGTCCGATCTGAAAGTAAGGAATGCGTTCACCGTCAGAGGAGATGGCTTCGTGACGTGAACACACGAGACCTTCGGCAGCAAAGGCTGTCGGTGCCTGCTTGAGAACGTCCCATTTGTCTGTTTTCCCTGACCTCAAAAGCAATGTCGGCGGTGCCAGCGGGTCTTGGGCGTTGGCGAGCAGAGTGCCATCGCTCTCCTCCATATCTTGGTCCAGACGAGACACGTGAACGACACCGAGTTTCGGTAATCCTGGGATTTCTTTGGCCAGCCAGTCATCAGGGTCGAGCGATTGGAATGTCGGCTGCAGGTCGTCGAGGAGCGACAATACGAGCTCCTGTCCCGCCCAGGTCCAGCCTTGCAAGACCTGTCTATCGCTTGGCGTGAATAGGGGGACAAAACGCCGATCGCCGGTGAGGAATGAGTCGAGGCTTATGGCCAGCAGGGAGCCGGGCGCGTGCTCCACTCCTGCGACTTGCCAGGGACTGCGCAGACGGACGAGCAGGCAATCACCCTGCAGCTCGGCGTCGGCGTCACGCGGGAGCTCAAGTTGGGAGTTTGCGCCTGTCTGGTCACCGATCCAATACTCGCGCTCAAAAAACGACGGTAATGCAACGAACCAGATCGTATCCGGTTGCCGGTTCGGAACAACATCGGCCCAGGCGACCATGTAGTGGGCTGGTACTTCGAACAAGACGGGAAGCTGGTCGACGGGTTTCCCTCTTTGCCATAGCCGAACAGTGCGGGCATATCCGGACAGGGTTGCGGCGCCTTCTCCAAGTGGGCTTATAAGCAACACGGTGTCCCGTTCGATCCAGCGGGCGCCGCTCTTAGCTGTCGGCAACTTGAAGCCAGTTTCAAGAAATGTTCGGGTGCCAAGGTCGAATTCACGAAGCTCGACGGCGTCGCTACCGCCGAGCGACAAGCCGACGATGGCGCGATCGTGCGTCTTCGGTAGCGTCGTGGCCGAACTCCAGGTCCAGTCCTTTTCCTCTTCACGCGCCAGCGCATCAATATCCAGAAGAATGGTCCAGTCGGGCGCCTTGGTGCGATAGCTGCCCAGCGTCGTCGTGCGCCACAGACCTCTGGGATTGGCTGCGTCCTGCCAAAAATTATACAGCAAACCGCCACGGCGGGTGATGAAGGGAATGTTGTCAGGCCGATCGAGCAGCTGAGTTAGAATCTTGCTATCGCTTCGCCAAGCGTCGGTTCCAAATTGTGCCAAGGTGCGTGAATTCTGTTGATCAACCCAGGCCAGCGCTGAATGACCTTCGATGTCTTCCAGCCAAAGATAGGGGTCGTCGTCCGGGTTCTTTGCGGTTGGTCGTATGTCAATAGCCATTTCGTTTTCCTCGCCGCGCGTGGGTTGGCACTAACATTTCTCATTCCCATTTTTTGTGCAATTCCTGCGCGCCGATTGCCCGTCAGGGAGCAATCACTTTGCGCGTAATGGCTCGGGTGCCTCCGCCCCACAAAGGCAGCACCGTCATCTTGGTGCCAAGGCCGCCGGTGATGATGATATGGATATCACGCGGGCTCGCCGCTATCGGGCCGGAGTTCACCACATCGGAGCTTTCGAACAGGTGAGCCTGGATCTCCTTGATTCCCCAGTCGCGCTTTGCAATGAGACTCGCCAGCTCGGGCGGTAACAAAAGGACCTGTTCGCCGCGATCCGATTTGCGCGCCCCGCCGCCGGCGACCAGCGCCGCGCGCATAGCGAGCGCCACCGGATCGAGAATGACGCCCGGAGTATCCCAGTTTTCCGTCTCCACCGATGGCAGCACCTCGGCCGTACCGGACACGCCGAGCACCGTGACGGCGCTGTCGCCCGCCTGCAAACCTCTGCGAACGTGAAACGGAGCAAATGTTTGATCCTGACCTTCGGCGAAACAGAAACCATACTTCCCAGGCTGACCCATGGTCGCCATGTCACCGGTACCGGCGCGCATGCCGGCGATGTTCCGCAGGACCAGGCTGATGGCGCGGCCCAGCGTGGCATTGGCCCGACTGCCCGGCCCCAGGCAATTGATATCCGAATTCATGCCGAGCGTTTCGGCGATGGGGCCGTGGACGACGGCCGCCACAGCCGGTGAACCCGTTGTCGTGGCCAAACCCAGCAGATTGAAACAGTCGTCCGCGCACGCGCGCGCCGCGGTCCGCACGACGGGAAGCGCGCCCGGCCCACAGCCGGCCAGCACGCAATTGTAGGCAACGGCAGCATTCGTCAGCTCGCCGAAGAGCGGCGGAAGCAGGCCCTGCCCGATTGCCGGATCTGACACACCGTCGAGCATTGCCTCCAGGCGGTCTTTGGTCGGCGGAACCGGCGGTAGACCGTCCGACAACCCGGCTTCGGTGAGTAGGTCCCAGGCAGTCTCAATGGATTCGTCTGAATCGAATATCGGCCATTCACCGAGACCATCCATAGGGCGTATCACAGACTTTGGATGCCGACGCTTGACGCTGCCGTGTTTCCGAAGGCGGGGATGAACGCGGAGTGCTTGCCCGGTCCGCCGGCCACGGCAATCTGAATATCTGTCGGAGATTTCGCCGGATAATAATAGTCATTGATCGCGATGCGGTCCTGGCTGACCCAGCTCTCGAGATTTTCAGGTGAGATGCGCGAGACGTGCACCTTCGCATGTTCGTGCAGAAAGGCCTGCACTGTTTCGACGCCATAGCCGTCGCGTGCCACAGTGCTGGCGTGCTCTGGGCCAAAGACGACGAACATTGGTCCGTTCAGGTAGACGTTGTTCGAGCCCACCTGGGACATCGTGCCTGCGATCGTTTTGAGAATGCCCTCACCGGTGTTCGAGCCGTGGTCGTTGATGTTGTGAGGCGGCTCCGCGGCCATAGTGGTTGCGACGCTACTTGAAGCGTCGAACCCTTTGCGCACGTGATAGGGCTCCCACGGGCTCTCTTCTTCGTTCTCACCAAAGCAGAACGTGTATTTGCCCGGCGAGCCTTGTGTCGAGCGGTCCATGACGGCGGGGCGCGCCCCGCCGGCGTTGACCATTATGAGCTGAAGTGCGCGACCGATGGCGGCGTTGGAACGCCAGCCTTGCCCAAAACAATTGCTGCTGCAGTTGATTGCAATTTCCTGGCGGATGGGTCCGCTCAACATGACCATGTTGGTACAGGGATGGGTCGTCGCGAGCGTGCCATGGAGATTGTATTCCGGCTTCAGACAGGCGCGCATAGCAGCGAGCACGGCCGGGAAGTATTCGGGCTTACACCCGGCCATAACGGCGTTGGCCGCCAGGCTCTTCATGGTCGGGACGACGCGGCGTGGTGGAAGGGGACCGAGCGGTTCGTTGTCGCCGCGCACCGTATCAACGAGTTTCGCCACCGCCTCTTCAGTCGGCACATACAAGGGTAGGCCGTCGCCCCAGCCGAACGCTTCGGCCAAGTCGTTGAAGGCCTCAATTGACATGTCCTCGACGTCAATGAGTTCTGTTTCCGGCGCCTCTTTCATGTCGGTAGCCGATTTCCATTTCGTGATGTCGGATATTGTCAAGCGAGCATGGCAGAGAATTCGGTTTCGCGGCCTGACGGAGGTGTCAGGCCACGACGATGGTCTTCAAGGCCGCATAGGCCGTGTCGATGCGTTCGCCAAGTTCCTCGGCATTCAGGCCGCCAACCGGATGTTTGACGATAATGAGCTTGGGCTCCACCTTCCGCGCCTGCGCCTGGGCGCGGACAAGCGGCTCAAACGTCTCCGACGCAATGAGGTAGGCGGCTATGCCCCGTTTTTCGAGTTCGACGCAGTCGTGGAAACTCCACGATGAGCAGGAGCCTCAATCTCCGAGCGCAAGCAGTGCTGCCCGATACTTATGGGCCACCTCGTCGATAAGATCGGCGGATGCAGGCTGGCTCGCGCTGGGCTTGGAAACGAACTCAATATTGTCGACAGGCCGAACGGCCGCGAGCTTGGCTTTGAGGCCGTCCATCAACTCGTGAGCATTCGGCTTTGAGTTGGAAAATAGAGCGATTGGATCCGCGAGCCAATCCAGCGGTTTTCCATCCAACACTTCGCCTTCCGCGGTGCTGACGCCGTAGCTTGGATTGACAATACGCATAGGGCCGTCCTTGGAGGTTTTGTTCCCGCGTGGTGGACGCAAGTCCGCCGGTCACGGACCTGTACTATGAGGCAACTTGCTGGGGGTGTACAGGGCCTGCCGCCCTTTCCAGGGTCGACGTCGATATACGCAACAGATCAATAACGGGTTTCGGTGTTGGCCGGTTCTGAAATCCAACTGACACTGGACCGGCGCGAATTGACACCCATCAATCTCATGTCGAGCATCGCACGGAACTTCAGAACGGTTCATTATGTTCGCGTTCGGCTGCTCGTTGTCCAGGGAGTTCGCTTGACACTCACAAAGACGAGCAACCATAGTCGCAATCCTTGGTTTCATTGACGAACGAGATCGACAATGTCCAAATTACCGATCACATTTCTATTCGCTACTATCTTCTATTCGCTTATGCCGGCTATGGGCCAATCCGCCGGCGGACCGGCCGTTGCAGGCAAAGCTCTCGTCGAAGAGGTATGCACCGCCTGCCACCGTGTTCGCAATATCGAACGCAGCTCAGGCTATACAGAACATGACTGGCAGCAGTTGATCGCGACGATGATTGATCTCAAAGGCTCGGACGAGCTGAAGGCAATCACGGCCTACCTCGCGAAGACTTATCCGCCGAATGACAAGCGTAAGGCCAAAGCCGTACCGGGCAACGCGAATATTAAGTTCAAAGAATGGGTCGTGCCGACGCTGGGTCAGCGGTCGCGTGATCCCATAGAGGCGCCCGACGGCATGATCTGGTGGGCGGGTCAGTGGGCGAGCCTCATTGGCCGTATCGATCCGCGAACCGGTGACATGAAAGA
>JBPCWB010000463.1:0-4795 GCA_051009955.1 Hyphomicrobiaceae bacterium
TCCCAACGGAGTCAAACGCTGGTCGGCATTATCAGCCCGCAGCTTGAGGCGGTACTCCGCGCGCGACGTAAACATGCGGTAGGGCTCGCTCACACCACGGGTTACGAGATCATCGATCATGACGCCGATGTAGGCTTCGGTCCGCGAGAGGACGACGGAGCCGTCCTTGCCTCCAGCCGCAAAGGCGGCATTGAGACCTGCCATCAATCCCTGGGCACCGGCTTCTTCGTAACCGGTCGTACCGTTGATTTGGCCGGCCAGATAAAGACCAGGCAGCTTTTTGACTTCCAGCGTGGCGCGCAGCTCGCGTGGATCGACGTAATCGTACTCGATGGCATAGCCGGGTCGCAGGATTTCAACGTTAGTGAGACCGGGAATCGTCCGCAGAAATCGTTCTTGAACCTCGGCCGGCAACGATGTCGAAACGCCGTTGGGGTAAATCAGATCGTCGTCCAGTCCTTCCGGCTCCAGAAAGATCTGGTGATGATCCCGGTCCGCAAAGCGCACCACTTTGTCTTCGATCGACGGGCAATACCGTGGTCCGACCCCCTCGATGCGGCCCGCATACATTGCTGACGCGTGCAGATTCTCGCGAATAACCGCGTGAGTTTCTGGAGTGGTCCATGTGATGTGACAGGCAATCTGGGGCGTCGTTATGCGATCCGTCATGAATGAGAACGGGACCGGAGGATCGTCAGCCGGCTGTGCCTCCAACCCGGACCAATCGATGGATTTTGCCGAGAGCCGCGCCGGTGTGCCTGTTTTCAACCGTCCAAGCTGCAGGTCAAACGCCATCAGCCGCTCCGACAAGCGGAGCTCCGGTTGCTCGCCCATGCGTCCAGCCGGGATTTGCTGCGTTCCAATGTGAATAACGCCGCGCAGAAAGGTTCCGGTGGTCAAGATGACGGCGGCGGCGCGAACCTCTTTGCCCGAAGCCGTGACGACGCCCACCGCGCGGCCATCCGTGACCAGCAGATCCTCGACGCCCTCCTCGATGACGTCCAGACTCGCAATCTCACGAATTTCCGCCTGCATGGCCTGGCGATAGAGCTTGCGATCGGCCTGCGTGCGTGGCCCTTGCACGGCAGGGCCTTTGGAGCGATTGAGAAGGCGAAACTGGATGCCGGCTGCGTCGGCGACTCGTCCCATCAGCCCATCCAGGGCATCGATCTCGCGGACCAGGTGTCCCTTCCCAAGCCCACCGATCGCCGGGTTACAGGACATTTCACCGATCGTCGCAAAGGTGTGAGTGACCAGCGCCGTGCGGGCACCAACCCGGGCGGCCGCCGCCGCAGCTTCCGTGCCGGCATGACCGCCGCCGACAACGATGACATCGTAGGTGATGCTCATGGCAGGTCGTTTCGCATTTCTCTGATAGGAGCGCCCGTATCTAGCCGAAGACTCGGATGCGGGTCAAAAAGACTCTGCACTCAAAACCCATCAAGTCTCAATTGAGTATAGAATCCCGCTTATACTTGTATCGACTCCATTTAGACTCAAGTGTTTCACGTGAAACATTTGCGTTTGACTCACTTCCCGACACAGAATCGCGAGAAGATCTCGTCAAGGATGTCTTCTACATCAATCCGCCCAGTCAGTCGTCCAATTGCGGTCGCGGCGAGGCGCAAATCTTCCGCCCGCAATTCCAGTTCCGCTTCATCGCCGTTCTGAAACCTGTCGAGATCGCGGACCGCGATCTCCAGATGCCGGCGATGGCGCGCATTTGTCGGCATGAGGTCATCGACATCGCCAATCCGCTCTCGGGCGCAAGACACGATCAGATCGATGAGGTCTGGTACGCCGGTGCCGTGAAGTGCCGCGATCCGAATTTGACCGCTACGATCTCGGTCTGAAGGCGTGCGCAAGAGATCCGATTTGTTTTGGACAATCAGCACGTGGCCGGCACTGAGGATGTCATCGGTTGGTTCCTCCGGCGATGTTACATCCTGGACCCAAAGGATTAGATCGGCCTTCTGGGCGCGATCCATCGTGCGCCGAATCCCCTCCTGTTCGACCGCACTTTCCGTTTCGCGTACGCCGGCGGTGTCATTGATGATGACGGGCAATCCATCGAGATCCATGTGGACTTCGATGACATCGCGCGTGGTCCCGGCCTCGTCAGAAACGATGGCCGCATCGCGACGGGCAAGGGCGTTGAGCAGACTCGACTTGCCGGCGTTCGGTGGCCCGGCAATAACCACGTGGAACCCGGACCGGACGATCTCACCGCGATCGGCGGATGCGAGATGTTCGCAAATGCATGCCTGAAGGAGCCGGCAGATCTCGTCAGCGCCCATATAGGCCTTGTCGCCAACATCACCTTCGTCCGAAAAGTCGATGGCGGCCTCGACCAGAGCTTGTGCTTCGATCAATTGACGGCGCCAACCGTCGTACAGCTTGGCAAGCGCTCCACCGGCCTGGCGCTGTGCTTGGCGCCGCTGCGCTTCTGTCTCAGCGTCAATGATGTCGGCGATGCCTTCGGCAGCTGTGAGATCAAGCTTTCCGTTCTCAAATCCGCGCCGGGCAAATTCACCCGGTTCCGCGGGGCGGCACAAATCAAACGTGTCCAGTGCTTCGTAGAGGGCCCGCAGGACCGCTCGGCCACCATGCACATGGAACTCGACGATATCTTCTCCGGTCGCGCTGCTGGGCGCCGCAAAATACAGCACGATGCCGTGGTCGATGACCTCACCTGACATCGGCTGCCGGATCGCTCGGTAACAGGCTTGTCGGACCGGAGGGATTGTCCCCGTCAACCGCTCAACGATCGTGCGTACTCGCGGACCCGAAACCCGTACTACGGCGACAGCGGAGCGGCCGTGACCGCTGGACAGCGCATAGATGGTGTCTTGTGACATGGGGTGACACACTACAACTCAGAGCCCCCGATCAAGACAAGGCGAAGTCAAGCGCAGCTCTTGCATGAAGTTCTGTCGTATCAAAAGCCGGTATACTGAAGTCATCGTGTGAGACAAGCAGTCCAACCTCAGTACATCCAAATATGACGCTGTCTGCTCCGTTGTTTTGTGCGTCTTGGACAATGGAGAGATACGACGTCTTGGATGCCGGCAATACCTGACCCTGGCAGAGTTCGTTATAAATGATCTCGTGCACACGTGTGCGGCCAAGTTCGTCGGGCACGACGACATCGATGCCGTGCCGGTCCTGCAAACGTCCCCTGTAAAAGGCCTGCTCCATCGTGTAGCGCGTTGCCAGCAGCAAAGGCCTCTGAACTTTGGCGGTCTTGATGGACGCAGCCGTGGCGTCGGCGATGTGAATGAGTGGAACATCGACAGCGGCCTGCACATCGTCGGCCATCTTGTGCATGGTGTTGGTGCAGATCACGATGCATTGGGCACCACCACGTTCAACGTTCCGGGCCGCCGCAACCATCGCTGAAGTTGCCGAGTCCCAATCACCGGAGGCCTGCATCGACTCGATCTCGGCAAAGTCAAACGACCACAGCAAGAGCTTGGCAGAATGCAAGCCGCCCAAACTAGTGCGCGCCATGCGGTTGAGCAGTTGGTAGTACGTGACCGTGCTCTCCCAACTCATGCCGCCGATGAGGCCGATCACTTTCATGTGCCGAGGTCCTCCGAAAAACGTCGTGCGATGGTCAAGCTTGCCGGACGCGCGCCGCATCGATCAATGATTTGAGATCCTGTTTTTGCTGACCGCCCGCGTCGAAATTGTCGGGCGCGAGCCAGGTTTCGTAGGCGGTTCGGAGCACCGGCCATTCGGTGTCAATAATCGAATACCAGGCCGTGTCCCGATTGCGCTCCTTGTAGACGATGGCCTGGCGAAACTCACCTTCGTATTGAAAGCCCAGACGCAGTGCTGCCGCGCGTGACGGGGCGTTGAGGGAATCGCACTTCCATTCGTAGCGGCGATAGCCGAGTTCGTCGAAGACGCGCCGCATCATCAAGAACATGGCCTCGGTCGCAGCAGGCTTGCGCTGCAGGCGCGGTGAGTAACGGATGTTGCCGACTTCGATGACGCCATTGCCCGGGTCAATCCGCATGAACGTGGCGACGCCGACGGCCTCCCCGGTGGCCAGCTCGACGATGGCATGGAACATCGGATCCTGAAGCTGTGCCATCTGTTCGATATAGGCGCGATACTCATCCGGATCGGCAATGAAATCGGTCCCGAGATAGGTCCAGTTCCTGCCCTCCGGATCGAGGAGGTCGGCATCATGCAACTGTTGCCAATGGCGATCGGGGTCCAGCCGTTCGAGACGGCAATAGCGGCCTTCCATCGGGCTTGCCGGAGGCAGCGCACGAGGTGACCACTCCGGCAAAGCGTGGCCGATCGGTTGGCCAAAAGTATTCGTACGCGTTTTACTCATGTGTTGTTTCACGTGAAACATTCAGGCCGACTTTGACTCGGCCTGATCTTGGTTTGACTCTACTCGACTTGTATAGACTCTTGGCAAGCCTGTCCGCTGGGTCGCCGCCGATCAAGTATTCATGGAGTCGAAGAACTCGCTGTTGGACTTGGTCGACTTGAGCTTGTCGATGAGAAACTCGATGCCGTCCTGCGCGCCCATCGGGTTGAGAATACGGCGCAGGACAAACATCTTTTTGAGGTTCTCCGCTGTGACCAGCAAGTCCTCTTTGCGGGTTCCGGATTTCGCGATGTCGATTGCGGGGAAGACCCGCTTGTCCGAGACCTTGCGATCAAGGACGATTTCCGAGTTACCGGTGCCCTTGAATTCCTCGAAGATGACTTCGTCCATACGCGAGCCGGTGTCGATCAACGCCGTTGCGATGATCGTCAATGAGCCGCCTTCTTC
>JBPCWB010000464.1:0-4651 GCA_051009955.1 Hyphomicrobiaceae bacterium
CAGCTGTTCCTGTGCGGCCGGCCGACGCGTATCGAGCGAGGCCATCAAGACCTTCTTCTTCTCGCGATCGGTTAGACGTTTTGCGATTTTGGCCGTCGTGGTGGTTTTGCCCGAGCCCTGCAAGCCGACCATCAGAATGGGCACGGGCGGGCTTGCAGTGAGATCGATCGGATCAGCGTCTGATCCAAGAACGCGCACGAGCTCGTCATGCACGATCTTGACGACCATCTGGCCCGGCGTGACCGATTTGACGACCTCTTGGCCGACAGCCTTTTCCTTCACGCGATCGGTGAATTCGCGAACCACATCCAGTGCAACATCAGCTTCCAAGAGCGCACGGCGAACTTCTCGCATCGCACTTGCTACGTCGCTATCGTTCAGCGCGCCGCGACGGGTCAGCGCATCGAAAATGCCGGATAGACGGTCAGAGAGTGACTCGAACATGCGTCCTCAAATTGATCTGCAGGCACCCGATCCCAAAGAACAGATGCAGTCCGACGAACCAAACGCAAATGCACCCGCGGGCGAAACTCGCTGGCGGGTGTGGACCTCAAGCTGCGACCGTACCGTCGGCACAGTGTCGTAACTTGAGGCGGCTCGGTCTCGGCGGGCCTGAATTAGGCTAGTACATCGTTCAGAAGGGTCGAAAAGTCAATGGGCCGTGACGGTGACGGTCCGTCTCAACCAAGAAACGGCTATCACTGGTCCATCATCTGGCGCACTTGCGGTGCAATCCAGCGCGCGATGAGCAGCGCAACGATCGTCGCGAGAATCACGTCAATAACCATGTTCACACCCATTGCTACGACCCGTATGGTCTGCAAATCATGTACGAACTCTTAGCTCACCGTCGAGGTCCGATGATGGAGGCGCAAGGGCAACTTTGTGGTTTTCAACAAACTGCGATGTCCACTATTTGGCCGGTTCAACCCGCAGGAGACGGCCGTTGCGACTATCCGTGAGAACATAGATGGCGCCGTCAGGTCCTTGACGAACATCGCGAATGCGCGAGCCGACATTTTCCAGCAAAACCTCCTCAGCGACGACTTTGTTGCCGTCGAGGACCAGTCGCGCCAAATGCCGGGCTCTCAGTGCACCGACGAACAGACTGCCTTGCCACTGCGGAAAGCGATCACTGGAATAAAACGCCATGCCCGACGGCGCGATCGACGGATCCCAGTAATAGACCGGCTGCTCCATGCCAGCCCTGCGCGTGCCGACGCCAATTTTTGCGCCCGAGTAATCGCGCCCGTAAGTGATCACCGGCCAGCCGTAGTTGCGGCCGGACTGCGGGATGTTGATCTCATCGCCGCCCCTGGCACCGTGTTCGACCGTCCAAAGTTTTCCGGTTTGCGGATGAATCGCGGCAGCCTGGGGATTGCGGTGCCCGATTGACCAGAGATGGGGTTGGCTGCCGCCTTGACCGACAAATGGATTGTCCGATGGCACTGAGCCATCCGGATTAATGCGGACAACCTTGCCGAAGTGGGTTTTCGCGTCCTGGGCCATGAATTTCCGACCGCGTTCGCCAAGCGTTACGAACAGCTTGCCGTCCGGCGCGATGGCCAGACGGGAGCCAAAATGGAGTCCGCCTCCGCTCGCCGGCTGTTGGCGGAAGATGACGCGAAGGTCTTCGAGGCGATCACCGCCAGTGCTGCCAACCAGCCTAGCGCGGGCAATGCTCGTGCCACTCCGCGCTCCCCCTCGCGGCTCCGAGAACGAGATGAAAAGCGTGCGGGACGTGGCAAAGTCCGGCGTCAGTGCGACATCGAGCATGCCGCCCTGGCCGCGGGCCAGTACTTTTGGTGCCCCGTTCAGCGGCTTTGATACGGTGCCGTCCTTGTCGATGATGCGGATGGCGCCCGGACGTTCCGTTATGATGATCCGACCGTCAGGCAGAAACTGCATGCCCCAGGGGTTGACCAGTCCTTTGGCGATGACGGTTGCCTTGGCCCCGGTCGTCTTTGCTGGATTGGGGGCCTTTGTCTGGGCCGCATGGACCGGTCCGGCGACAACCAGACATCCAATCAGAAACGCGCTTCGAAAATGCATGATGCCGGAACTCCGCTTGCTGGGCTCCGGCATCATATAGGGCTTCGAATGTGACAGTGTTAAGTAGGTGCCGTGGCCTCACCGAACCCGGCGTGGGTTCATGTAAAGATCGCTTTCCTGCTTTTCGAGCTTGGGTGACACCTTGCCGGCAATGACATTCTTCGCCAGGCGCTTGATGTGGCTGCGGCATTCGTCGTTGAAAATCAGCATGCCGCAAAATATCTTCAAGACAGTAAGCAGCTGTTTGCTGGCATACTCTTCTTTGACACGAGCGCGCCATTTGCCCGAGATCGAGAAGAATGCGCCGTCCAATCGGCCGATGCGCTCATTGTGACTGTTGTAAACTGAATAGTCGTCGCCGAACCGAAAGAAATCTTGGCGGATGCGGTAGAACTCCAGCTTGCCATTCTCCATCAGAAAGAATGAGAAGTTTTCCGGCATCAAAGGCCATTTGTTTGCGGACCGCTCGATACTGACGACCTGGTCTTCGTCAGCTGCATTGACCGAATACGTCATCACCGGGAGAAGGCGGGCGCCCATGGTTTGTTGCACCGACCGTGCCAACATTAAATCCATGGTCGCACGCCAATTGAGCTTGTCGGTAAACATCTTGAAGACCAGGCGGCGCGCCTTGTCGTCCTTGCTCTTCCAGAGCTCCTTGCGATAGCCGATCAAGCCTGTGCGTTTGCCGTCTTCGATGACCTCGGCAAAGATGTCCATGTCCTGTGTAAACTGGCGCGATTTGGCGCGGTTGCGAGACCGCTTGAAGATGCCAAATTCTGTCGGATTGAGATCCACCAACCAGACATCGACGATAAAATTCTTGTAGCCGGACTTCGAGGTCGACTGCTTGGCGATGCGTTTCTGACGGCGCTTCGACGATTTCGGTGACTTGATATCTTCGCCGGCATCCGAGCGCTGGAGAAGTTCGGTGCGGTCGTCATCGCGCAGCAGTTCAGCGGTGGCGACGTTGGCCATGCGGGCCTCCTGTGATCAGATCATCGGATCAACACTCTCGGCACAACGCATGCAACGGTCTGAGGCCGCGGCACGGCCCAGCTATAGCGAATCACTTTGCAAGAAGGTTAACATTTTGTGCGCCACGGCAAGGAATAAGCAGACCGCGGCGGTCTAGAAACAGTTGTGCGCGGATTTCGTGCCGCACTTTGCCAGCGGCGGGCCTAATCCAGCTCTTTCGTCTTCAGAAAGGCGATGTCGGTGTTGGCCTCTTCTTTGTACTTGAGCTCCCAGGGCCCTTGACACATGAACACCGGATCACCGTCGCGGTCCGCCATAACGGCGGTTGCATTTAGTCTGATGAACTTGCTGAGGGCCTTGTCGTCGTCGGACTTCAGCCAGCGGGCAGTGGCATAGGGCGTCGCCTCGAACGACAAATCGACCTTGTACTCATTCTTGGCACGATCGCGGACGACATCGAGCTGCAAGGGACCAATCGCACCCACCACCCACTGCGTGCCAATGTCCGGTTTGAAAACCTGGATCAGCCCTTCTTCGGACAGATCCTGCAGCGCCTGACGAAGCTGCTTGATCCGGGTTGTATCGCCGAGGTGAACCCGGCGCAGGATCTCGGGCGCGAAAACCGGAATGCCTGCGAAGCGCAAGTCCTCGCCTTCGGTGAAGGTATCGCCAACGCGGATGGTGCCGTGATTGGGAATGCCGATGACATCGCCGGCTCCGGCCTCTTCTGCAATTTCGCGATCCTGCGCCAGAAAGATGATCGGGCTGTGGACCATGACGTCCTTGCCTGTGCGCACCTGGCGCAACTTCATACCGCGCTGAAAGTGCCCGGAGCACAACCTCAGAAAGGCAATCCGATCGCGATGGTTCTTGTCCATGTTTGCCTGGACCTTGAAAACAAAGCCGCTGACAGGTTTCTCGTCGGGCGTCACCGTCCTGACATTGGCCGGGCTCGGCCGCGGCTCTGGTGCATGATCCGCAATCAGGTCGAGAAGGCTGGCTATGCCATAATCGCGCAGAGCGCTGCCGAACACCACAGGTGTCAGGTGGCCCTCCCGATAAGCCTCGCGATCAAACTCCGCATAGCCGCCGGCAGCCAGTTCCATATTGTCACGGGCCGCACTCAGCACGTCGCTGTCGACGCGCTCGTCGAGCTGCGCGTCATCCAGACCCGAGCATTGCAGAGTTGTGTCGCACGCGCCGTACTCGATTTTCGTCGTCGTCGAGAACACGTTCGTCTGAAAATCGTAGCACCCGTGAAACAGCCCGCCCATACCAATGGGCCACACGCGTGGACAGATATCGAGCTGCAATTCGTCATGGATCTGGTCAAGCAATTCGAAGGGATCACGTCCTTCGCGGTCGACTTTGTTGATGAACGTGATGATGGGGATGTCGCGTAGCCGGCAGACCTCGAATAGTTTGCGCGTCTGGCTCTCGATTCCGCGGGCCGCATCGATGACCATGATCGCCGAATCAACGGCAGTCAGGGTGCGATAGGTGTCCTCCGAGAAATCCTCGTGGCCCGGCGTATCAAGCAGATTGTACAGCAACCCCTTGTGTTCAAACGTCATCACAGACGATGTCACGGAGATCCCGCGCTCTTGCTCGATTTTCATCC
>JBPCWB010000465.1:0-2600 GCA_051009955.1 Hyphomicrobiaceae bacterium
CATGAATGGCACGCCGCTATTTTGGAACGGATGGTATTCGCGGACCGGCAAATCAGTTTCCGATGACGTCGGAACTGGCTCTGAAGGTCGGCATGGCCGCCGGCAAGATTTTCTCCAACGGGGGAAGTTATCGACATCGCGTCGTTATTGGCAAGGACACGAGGCTTTCCGGCTACAGGATCGAGAACGCTCTGATGTCTGGCTTCACGGCCGTCGGCTGTGATGTCTTCCAGCTCGGACCGATGCCGACGCCGGCCGTTGCCATGTTGACCCGCTCACTTCGCGCCGACATCGGTGTCATGATCTCAGCTTCGCACAATCCGTTTCAGGACAATGGCATCAAATTGTTCGACGCCGATGGCTACAAGCTTTCTGACGAAACGGAAGCCCGGATCGAAGAGTTGATCGATGCCGACTCGGCGACAATGATGACCGACGCCGACAATATTGGTCGCGCCAAACGCGTCGAAAGCGCTCAGGAGCGCTACATCGAGTTCACCAAACGCACGCTGCCACGCAATCTGCGCCTTGACGGCCTGCGGATCGTGATCGACTGTGCCAACGGTGCCGGTTATCGCGTGGCACCGGAGGCTCTTTGGGAACTTGGTGCCGAAGTCGTTAAGATTGGCGTTGAACCGAACGGTCGCAATATCAATCTTGAATGCGGATCAACGTCGCCCAAGGCATTGATCGACAAAGTCCGGGAGGTGCGCGCCGATATCGGTGTTGCGCTTGACGGCGACGCCGACAGGGTTGTCATTGTCGACGAGCGTGGTGAGATCGTCGACGGTGATCAGCTGATGGCGGTGATCGGCGAGAGCTGGCACCGTCGCGGTCGCCTGGCCGCCGGCGGTATCGTCGCGACGGTGATGTCGAACCTCGGCCTCGAGCGCTACTTCAAAGAACTCGGACTGTCCGTGGCGCGCACACCGGTCGGCGATCGCTACGTCGTCGAGCACATGCGCAAGCACGGCTTCAATGTCGGTGGCGAGCAATCCGGCCATATCGTTTTGTCCGACTTCACCACGACGGGCGATGGGCTGGTCTCAGCGCTACAGGTCTTGGCCGTCGTCGTATCCACCGGCAAACCGGTCAGTGAGGTCTGTCAACGGTTCGAGCCGCTCCCTCAGATCCTGGAGAACGTCAGGTATTCAAGCGGCAAGCCGCTCGAAGCCCAAAACGTTCGTAAGGCGATCGATGCGGGCAAGGCACGGCTGGGCGATGCTGGGCGCCTGGTGATCCGTCCGTCTGGCACGGAGCAAGTCATCCGTGTCATGGCGGAAGGTGATGACGAAGGGCTGGTCTCGGATGTCGTTGGCGAAATCGTCGAGGCCGTGAAACATGCCGCGCAGGCCGCCTAGCCAGTCAATTGAGGCCAGGGCGGCGGGACTACGTCCAATCGCACCGTTGGCAAGGATCTTTCAAGCCTGAATTCGGGCCGTTTGCGTCGCGCACTGGATTGATGGCACAATTCAGAACATAATCATGTTGTGCACGAGCAAGCGGAGCCAGCATGCAGGCGCGAAATCTATTGACCCAGGAGCAGCTGTCGGCCGTGCGCGAGCGCCACGCCTGGAAGGCCGGCCTGTGCGTTCTTCATGCCTGGGGGATGATCTTCGCCGCCATGGCCATGTTTGTCTGGTGGCCGAACATTGTTACGTTTCTACTGGCAGCAGCCATCATAGGCGGGCGACAGCTAGGGCTATCGGTCCTGATGCACGATGGTGCGCATGGACTGTTATTCAAGAACGCTGCCCTCAACAATGCCGTTAGCCAATGGCTGCTGGCCTGGCCTGTCGCTGCCGATATGCCGACCTATCGCAAATACCACCTCAAGCATCACGCGCGAACCCAGCAGGATGATGATCCGGATCTGGTATTGAGTGCACCATTTCCCATCACGCGTTCGAGCTTCTACCGCAAGATCTGGCGTGATCTGTCAGGTCGAACCGGCCTGGCGCAACGATCAGCACAGATGACGGCAAGTATCGGCGCAAAAACCGAGGCAACGGACTGGAAAGACCGGGCACGCCGCTTCAAGGACAAGCTCGGCGGTCCATTGGCCGCCAACGCCGTTCTGTTGGCCGGCTTGGCGTTGGCCGGATACTGGTGGCTTTATCCCCTGCTCTGGCTTTTGCCGCTGCTGACGTTCTTCCAGCTGTTCCTGCGGTTGAGAAACATTGCCGAGCACGCGGTGGTTGGCGACAAGGACGATCCTTTCCGACACGCACGCACCACTCTCACCGACCCCATCACTGCGACATTTCTGGCGCCCTATTGGGTCAACTATCATGTCGAGCATCACCTGCTGATGTGGGTGCCGTGCTACAATCTACCAAAGCTGCACCGGTTCCTGATGACTGGACCACATCGCGACAAGCTCCTCGTGACTCGTGGATATCTCGACGTCCTGCGGATAGCGACGTCTCGGCCCAATGACGATGATGGCGGCGGGACCCGTGTGCAAACCAAACGCCGTCGGTTCTCGGGATTGGTGATGGAAGAGGATGTGGCCCAATAGGCCGGGTCGATGCCGCTGCACACACAGGATGATCTCTACATGCAATTCGACGCCGCAAGGCACATCGACGATTACGAAC
>JBPCWB010000466.1:0-12704 GCA_051009955.1 Hyphomicrobiaceae bacterium
TTCGTCGTCCGCGCAAAGAAAGATGGCTATACGCTCTTGTCGGCCAGGGTCGGCAGCCAGGCGGGCGTTCCTGCCTTCAACCCGAACATTCCCTACAAATGGGATGACTTCACATTTCTAGGATTGACCGAGCGCAATCCGTTCGTCCTGGTCGTCAATGCCAAGTCCGACTACAAGACCTTCAAGGACTTCGAGGCGGCGATCAAGAGCGGCAAAGTCAAGAGCTATTCATCCGCCGGGGTCGGCACGTTGCTGCATCTCGCGGCGTTGGTCATGGCAGATGACATGGGGATTGATCCCAATACGCTGACGCATATTCCCTACAAGGGTGGCGGCAAGGCGCGGGCCGCTGTTGTCGCGGGCCAGGTCGATTTTTCCTGGCAGAACCTGTCGGCGGTGATCGGCGCGGTGCGCGGCGGACAGGCGCGCGTGCTCGCGGTGACGACCGACAAGCGTTTCCCGGCGATCAAGGATACGCCGACGGTTAGTGAGCTTGGCTATCCGAATATGCAAACGATTATTGGCTGGAGCGGAATCTTCGGTCCGCCGGGCTTGCCGAAGCCGATTGTCGACAAGTGGGTCAGCGTCCTGGCAAGCCTGAAGGAAGACAAGGCGTTCAACAAACTGATCAAGAACCTGGGTTCGATTCCGGACATTCGCGGTCCGGCTGAAACCAAGGCCTTCGTCAAAAACCAGTACGAAACATTCAAAAAAGTTGTCGCCAAGATCAAGAAGTGAGATCGGGAGGGGGCACGCCGCGGGCAGGCAGCGATGTCTGCCCGCTTTGCGTTTGCGCAAGCGACAAATCGACGGTTGAGAGCATGTCTGACAAGAAGCCCAATATCCTTCTGATCATGGCGGATCAGTTGGCGGCCCCTGCCTTGCCCATCTACGGAAATTCGAAAGTTCATGCGCCGACGCTTGAGCGCCTGGCATCCGAGGGTGTTGTCTTCGAGAACTGTTACTGCAACCTGCCAATGTGCGGGCCGTCACGGGCATCGATGCACGCCGGGAGGTTGCCGTTCTCTATGGCCATGTATGACAATGCCAGCGCTTTTCACTCGGATATCCCGACGTTCGCCCACTACTTGAGAATGTTGAACTATCGCGTTGAGCTCAGTGGCAAGATGCATTTCGTCGGCCCTGATCAGTTGCACGGTTATGACAAACGCCATACGACGGAAATCTATCCGGCGAATTTCGCCTGGGCGGTCGACTGGTCACAGGGGCGGGAATACCGACCGACCAATCTGACGATGGCGCCGGTTATCGAGTCGGGTCCCTGCATTCGCACGATGCAAATGGACTACGATGATGAAGTTGCCTACTACGGCGTGCAAGCGCTCTACGACCTTGCGCGTGTACCAGACGATCGCCCATTCATGCTGACGGTTTCTTTTACGCAGCCGCACTCGCCGTTCGTTATAGGTCAGGACTACTGGGACCTCTATGACCACGATGATATCGAACTGCCGTCGGTTCCGGAGATTCCGCTCGACGAAAAGGACCATTTGAGCCGCAACCTGCATTTCTGCCAGGCCCGGCATTTGTTCACCGTGACGGACGAGCATCGGCGCAATGCCCGGCATGCCTACTACGGCATGATTTCATTTATCGATGCCAAGATCGCCGCCTTGGTCGACACACTTGAGAAGACTGGCTTGGCCGAGGAAACGATTGTTGTCGTCACGGCTGATCATGGGGAAATGATGGGCGAGCGGGGGATGTGGTACAAGCAGCACTTCTTCGAGTGGGCGGCCCGTGTGCCATTCGTCGTGCACTGCCCGAGTCGGTGGTCTGCAAGTCGGGTCGTGCAGAACATCTCGCTAATTGACGTGATGCCGACATTACTCGATGCCGCTCAGGGCTCACCCTTTGACAGTTACATCGATGCAATTGACGGCCGGTCACTCGTTCCGACTTTAGAAGGCGATACGAGCGGTCTGTCCGACGTCGTCATTTCCGAGTTCGCCGCGGATGGTTCCACCGGGCCAAGCCGCATGGTCAAGAAAGGTCCTTGGAAATACATGTGGCTCGAGGGCCGGGATACATTGCTCTACAATGTTGCCGACGATCCGAAGGAGCTCAACAATCGGGCCGGCCAAAGCGATGTGAGTAGCATTGAGGCCGAACTGGCGGGGATCGCCATGGATGGATGGGATCCGAACCACTATTTTGAAGAGATTGCGGCCTGCCAGCGTCGCCGTCTGTTGATCCACAGGTGCACGGGTGGCGATCCGACGTATGTCAACATCATTCGCCACGACGACGACAAGCGCTACATCCGCAATGCCGGCGCGGCTGACACCAAGGCGCGCGCGCGCTTGCCCTATGTCCCGCCGGCGCAGCCGGACAAGACCGGATAGCACATTCGAGCTCGGGAGCGGCAATGCCGCAGATCAGATTGAGTCCGATTCAATTGAACGGGCGTTGGTCGAAGCCGCAATCGCGCAACGACGTCGCGAGGGCGCGTCGCTTCAGGACGCCGTCGCCAACTGAGCATCCATTGCTCCAGAGGCGGGGTTCACGTGTACCGTTCGCCAGGATCAGTGCACCACGGCCATGCGGCTTGCCGGCCCGCCACTGCCCCTCGTAACCGCGACCACTCGTAAGACTGATCGTCCCGTTGCCCTCTTGCCGGCCATTCCGCCATTCGCCTTCGTATCGGTCACCATCCGCTCCGACGAGGACGCCGCGGCCGTGCCGTTGGCCTTTCTTCCATTCACCTTCGTAGAGCGCGCCACTGTGGTCGATCCACAGTCCGCGGCCGTGTTCTTCGCCGTTGCGTCTCTCACCATTGTAGGTTGATTGCTTCCATTCCCCGTTCCTCATGAATGACCATACGAGTTTCCCCGTGCCGCTTATTCGGCCGTTCTCGCACGTGCCGGTCCAGAACGCCGTCTCGCGTGGCTGTGGCCGCTGGTTCCAGATCCGGCATTTCATGTTGACGACATCGATCCATTGAGGCCGGGTTCGTGAGTGATCGCGCCGGAGCATTGCAATCAGCTCGGATGTAATTTCACCTGTGATCGAGAGCTGCCAGTCGCGCTGATAAGCACGAATGGCCTTGCGCGTTTCGGGGCCTTGCGCGCCGTCAATCTTTGCGACGCCATAGCTGGTCAATGCGCGCTGCACGAACCTGATGTCCGATGTCGATTGTGCCTGGGCCGCCGCGACGAGCGCAATACTGAGTCCAAGCGCATATACCAGCGATCGCAGCATACCGCACTCCCCGAATCAGTTTCTGGGGCAAGTGTGGGTTGCGGCGCCTAAGACTTTGTTAACGGCAAACATGGAGCCGGATGACCCGGTGAATTCTGTCCGCCCTATGCGGATTGGGTCACCGGGCCGGTACGATTGCGCGTTCGTGAAGTGCCGTGGCACGATCGTGATCGACGAATTCGCAAGTCATCAGTATGCTTAGGCATGCTAGACGGGCGCGCTCACCTGGCCGAGGAGACATCCAGGATGAGGTTGATCGATATTGTCGAGCGTAAGGGACACGACATTGCCATGGTCCCGGACACGGCCACCGTTGGCGACGTTGCGCGCATGATGTCCGAACAGAATTGCGGTTCCGTCATTGTCCGGACGAAGGCCGGCAATCTGATCGGACTTGTTAACGAGAAGCGAATTGTTGAAACCGTCGCGACATCCGACAAGCTGGCGGATGCGATATCGGTCAAAGATGTCATGGTTTCGCCGGTTCCGGCAGCCGATGCCGGAACATCGATGATTGATGGTTTCAAGGCGATGACCAACGGACGGTTTCGCCATCTTGTCGTCACCGACGATGGTCGCTCGATCGGCGTCGTCAGCATTGGTGACCTTGTCAAATGCTACGTTCACGACATCGAGCTGGAGAATTCCGTTCTCCGTGATCTGGCAGCGGCGCACATCGTTTCAGCAGACCGTGAATCGGCCTGAACCGCTGCACGAGTCCTTGACAGGATGCTGGCTTGGGTCGCGAGCCATTGCAGATCGTGTTTAAGTCCGCAAGACGAGTTGCCGGTATTGCTTTTCCGACATGCCGTAGGTCCAAGCGACTGCGGCGCGTGGTGTCCATAGGTCCGGCGGGACCTGAATGAAGTAGTGTGTTCGGCTGCCGTCGGGCAATGCCGTTCCATTGACGACTTCGACAGCGGCCCAGTTGTCGCCGTCGGGCCATGACTTGCGCCAGAGGATACCCGTTTCATCCTGTGCGGTCAGGCGCGCACCACCAAGCGCAACGAAGCGTTCCGGCGTTATGATCTCGATCATGCAGCGGCGGACTGTGACATTGCTCTCCCGTTCCACGTCATCAATCGTCAGCGAAGACCTATTCAGAACTACCGATGCTGGAACGCGCACGCCTTTCCAGGCATAGACCATCCAGCCATCGGGGTAGGTTATGGCTGGCCCGTCGCCATTATGCGGCCGGCCACGATCGTCGTAGAGCAACTCTATTGGTCGTTCGGCCAGCCAGCAGATCTGCTCGTGCGGCAGAATCCAGCCGACGTTCGCAGCGATCGTCCAATGACCCATTAGTGGTTGCGTCTGCGGCCTGAGCCCACAGGCGTCGTGCAGGAACTGATAGCCAGCCGTCCATGAGATCTCGTATTGGCTGTAACCGCTCCAGGCGAACGGTCGTAGTCGTTCCACGACCACCCGGAAGTGGGAGTGGTCGAAGACGAAGCGCCTGAGTGTTGTAACGAGATCGGGGTCGAACCGTTCGGTTGCGGCGTGCACCATGCGCGTGACAGCGCGACCAACGGACTGCGCCACGCCGCCATTGGGCGGCCGCGTGACGAGCCGTTGCGCGGCGATGTCCAGGTGATTCTCAAGTTGGGCGTGAACCATCTTTCGAGTGCGATCGAAGATCACATTTCGCAGATTGCGGCCGGGCGCGCCTTTCAGTCTTGCAGCGTTCCAGGATTGGGAGAGACCCACAGGACCGCGGCACCAGACGATCTCCCGCGGCGGTCGCTGGCCGGCGGCCTGATAGGCCTGTTCGACGGCCGATTCCGTAGCTGAGCGGTCCACCGGTCGCGCTGACAGGCTCGCCGCGTGCCACCGTTCGCGGAAGGCTGCGAGATCAGTCGTGTGCGGCCATGGCTCGGTGCCGTTTCTAGTCCATGACAATCCGTGCATCTCTGGGCTCAAGTTCGCGCTGGCGGCGAACGCGGTAGGTGCCACGAGGCAGCGCTATGGCATCGTGTTCGTCATGCTCAAGAAATGCCGTCGGTTCGTCGACGCGGACATGGGCAACATAAAGACCGTGCGGGATATCCCGGGCCAATCCATCATCGCGAAACATGGTGACGTTATCCAAGATGATGTGGCGGTGGCCCGTGACTTCACCTTCGGCGACGACGTGCGCACCATCCGGCGCTGCCGGAATGATCGCCCCCGAGGGCTGCAGGTCGTCGATCACTTCGATGAGCAGGTCTCCCTGCGCGAAGAGAACAGTCATTTGCATGCTCCTTTCCAAGGGCGCCGCGTGGTGGCGGCAGTGCAGGCAACAGTATGGTCGCACCGTTCTATCCAAGACCGCAACGTGTTTGGCCGCGCCCGTGAACAGCTCGAATTCGGCGCGCCGGTGCGGACAGAGCTGCTATCGATCGCAGTGTTGAACTGCCTGGTCAGCCGTTTGGTCAACGAGCGAACGATCACGCTGGCTCGGCCGATCAAAATGATTTTGATCGCAGTTGCCTGCCGGGTTGCTCCGGAGGAGGCGAGCACCGGAAGAGTCTAATTCTACAATACTGCGGCAGCTCTTTGATCTGCGTCAATAGTCACGAACAGTTCAACGGCTGGAACTTTTGGCCGGCCATTGCCAGTTCGTGCTCGATTCTGATCGGACTCGGTGCGCACGGTCGTAACCGGATGGCAAATGCCGCTTGGCAAACACGATCTGATAGACTTGGTTATGGCCGACGTGGAAGCTTGCCGCACACAACAGCAAATAGTAGCGCCACATGCGGTAAAAGACGTCATGCGATTCCCATATCAACGGTAGCTTGCCAGTGTCTTTGCCGTGGCCGGAATAGTCATCGAAGCGCTCGTGCCAGGAGAGCAGCGTCTTGGTATAGTGAGTGCCAATGTTCTGCACATCTTGCAGGATCAAAAATCCCTCGGCGGCTTCCGAGAGTTGGCGGATAGATGGCAGGACACCACCTGGGAAGATGTAGCGCGACAGCCAAGGATCACCGCTTGTAATTGAAATGTCGCTGCCAATGGTATGAAGCAGGAATAGTCCCTGGTCTCGCATACTCTTGGCGACGATGTCCATCAGATCGCGGTAGTTATGCGAGCCAACATGCTCAACCATGCCAACCGAGACCACCTTGTCGAACGGTTTGCCGAACTCGCGATGGTCAAACTCCCGGTAGTCCGCGCAATGAATGGTAACCGGCAAACCTGCGCAAAGCTCGCGGGCGTATGTCGCCTGCTGCTCGGCGACGGTCACACCAACGATCTCAACGCCATAGTTCTCGGCGGCATATTTCGCCAAACCGCCCCAACCACAACCGATGTCGAGGAGCCTATCGCCGCGCTTCAAATGAAGTTTGCGGCAGATGAGTTCGAATTTCGCATGTTGCGCTTCGGTCAAGTACTCGGTGTCGGCCCAATAGGCGCAGGAGTACGCCATCGATGGGCCGAGCATGTGTTCAAAGAATTCATTTCCGAGATTGTAGTGCACGTCTGCCATTTGTCGCGATTGTCTTCGCGTTTGTGTATTGAAGAGCGTCGCTCGCAAACTGGCCAGACTGGTGCGCCAACCGGTCCGGCTGTAGCGTTCCAACTCATCGCTCGTTAGGATGTGTGCAAAGAACGCAAACAGATCATCACAGTCCCACCATCCGAGCATGTAGGATTCACCCAGCCCCAACGATCCCTCGGACAGAACACGGCTGAAGAACCTGTCGTCATTGATTTCCGGGTCGCGCGGCCGGTCGCCGTTCAGACGAACATCGACGTCGGCGCAGAACGCCTCGATGATCCTCTTGGCAATCTTCTGTCGGACCGGTTTTCGCGCCATCGAACTCACGACCAAATCGCTTCGATGCAAGGGCGGTCCCACCGCCGACCGTTTCCCCGCCGCGATTTTATTCGGCGTTGACGCTTTTGCAAGTCGGCGTGATGTTGGCATGGGTTCTGATGTCACGGCTATTCGTGGAGCTGTAGCGATGGCCCTTCATATCGGAACGAGACTCTCAGTTTGGTGCGGAACGCAGCCACCTTGCCTTTCTCGATCACGATGTCTTGGGCAATCACTTCTGCAATTCTCAGATCGCGCAGGCTCTCCGACGCGCTGCCGATTGCAACGATTGCCGCCTTTTCCCACGATTCCTGGCTCGTGCCGATCAGTTCGACAATTTTGTAGACACTGTCACGCATGTTGCTTTCCTTTGTTGCCGCTCCGAGTAGATTAGCTTCGGTTCGTGCAGAACGACCGTCTCCAGCGTCGGTGGATCGAGGCACGCGACGCCTTTACGCTGCTCCATTGCTCAATGGCATTGCACCACTTCTTGTGGCGGCGCGCGGCTGCGCAATCACAGCGTGGCACGGCATGCGCAGGAAGCGATCGCCAACGTCGCGGCGTCGCACTCGATCACGGCATGCTTTGCCAAGCTGCCGAGCGCTTGAGCCTAGCCGGTTGCAGGCTTGTAGTTCTTTGCCGCCGTTTGCGCGGCCTCCATCGCCGCCATTCCTTCTGCCGCGGTCATGAGCTTCGTCGTTGCACCGCCGGAAAGAGCGCCAGAGGCACCGAGCGCGAACGAGCACGCCGCGACCGATTTATCATCGGGTGCTTCAATGATCGCGACGACATCGTCGGAGCCAAATGTGAAGTAGAACTGGTGCAGCTTGCCGCCGACGGCTTCCACCAAGGCCCGTGCTGCTGTTTCGCGATTCTGTGGGCTCTCGACCATTGCTTTCAGTGCACCGGTCGAATATCGGCCTTGGAACATATAGAAAGGCATGTCGGTTCCTCCATTTTATCCGGCGAATGACTCATCGCATTCGCGCGCGGGCTATTCGGCCATCATGGCTGCCTCTCGCGCAGCCCAAGGACGTAGCAGTCTACCGCCTAGAATTCGCAGTCGGGTCGCGTGTGGTTCGCGACCCTTGGTAGACGGTTCGGGTTCGTGCCTCTGCGTCGCTCGAGTCACACTCGCAGCTCATGTCGCCATTGTTATCGGGCCTTCCCGAACATTTGGGCCGCCCCAACGCGTTTCCGCCGTTGGGCTTCGCGGTCCAATCGAACCGCTCTGAAAGGCCTCTGTGCGTGCCCGTTGGTAGCTCATGAAGCGGCGGCCACGGGGGCACGTCCGAACGGTCGCATCATTATGTTGAAAAGTATGCACCTTCTGGCTGGAGCCGGCAAGGCAATCCGACTGCTGGCATGGTGAATTCTCGATCCAGGACAGTCGTCGCTGACATCAAATGGAATGCGCGCGCCATCCGCGAGGCTGACGCTGAGTCATACTAGCGACAATCCGCTCGGACATGATGTTCCGAACCGATGACGCGGATGCGCCGGCCGTCAGGGGCAATTATGAAGACCTGATCTTGTATTCCGCTTTGTCCGCCTGAGATATCACTTGGTTGCATCCGCTCAATCGCCGCCAGATGCCGGCGGGCCGCGCGATCCGCGTGCGCTTTGCTGCGAAATCGTCCGCCAATTCGATAGCCGTGGCCGGCGAACGCGTCCCAGCCTTCAAGCCGCCACTCTCCGGCCAACTGTGACAGCCATTTCAGCACACGAAACCTCTTTGGCTCGATGGCATAACAAAAGGAATTATTCTGCTCACGGTTCGCGGCATAGACGTCTCTCTCCATAAGTGACGGCAGACATCAAGCCCTGTTCCGTGGGGAACAGACCTTGCAGGTTCTGTCGGGCAGAGAAGCGTCCGAACGTCCTCAAATCATCGGAGCACTGTCCTATGACTCTCGAAGCCCCCTTTCGTGCCGGGCGGATTGAAGACGCGGCCTTGCTGTGCGAACTCGTGAACTATGCCGGCGAACGTCTTCCGCTCTACCTGTGGGGCAAGCTGGCGACGCCCGAGCAGGATGCGTGGGCGGTTGGCTACAGTCGCGCCGTGCGGGATGCAGGCAGCTTTTCCTACCGCAATGCAATTGTCATCGAGGATGATGGGCAAGCGGCCGGTTGCCTGATTGGGTATGCAATACCTGACACTATTGAGCCGGTGCCTGACGATATCCCGCCTATGTTTCGACCGCTGCAGGAGCTCGAAAATCTTGCGCCGGGAAGCTGGTACGTCAACGTTTTGGCCGTTGTTCCCGATCGTCGCAGTCGCGGCCTCGGCCGTAAGCTTCTCGATCTTGCCGAGGATCGTGCCCGACGGTCCGGCCATGGGGCGATGAGTATCATCGTGTCGGATGCAAACGTCGGTGCGCGCAGGCTGTATGAAAGATGCGCATATGATGAGGCAGGTACCCGGCCGATGATCAAGGATAATTGGGACAACGACGGTGAGAACTGGGTTCTCCTGACCAAGCGACTCGACGCCTGACAAGATCACGGTCGGTCACTTCGCGATCATAAAATCCCGCGCGTCGCAGGCAAAGCGCCGACGTTCGATTGGGCGAAAGGCGGCCTTGCATTAGCCACCCCTGTCGAGGGTTGGAGGACGGTCAGGCACCTGCCGTATCACTTGTCCTTCTTTAGGCGGAAGACGTCATGACAACCTGAGCAGGTCTTTCCGATCTTGGCAAACGTTGCCAGGGACTGAGCCTTACCCGTCGTCGCTCCGTTTTGCAGTTCGCCTGCAAGTTCGACAAGCCGTGTCGCCCGGTCGTTAAACTCGTCCCATCTGTCCCAGATCACGGGCAACGCTTCGGTAGGATCTTGCATGCTGTCTTTCGGGAATTGCTTGCGAATGGCGCCCGCATGCTTTTTTGAGAGTGACGGCAATGTCCTTCGTACGGGCAGAGTCGAAACTCCTCTTGCCGGTCACCATGAGCGATAGTTCCTTCATGTTTTCGCCCATGGATTTCATTGCCATCATGCGTTGCTTGATGATGCCTTGCGCGCCTTTGTGGGCAAGGACTGCCGACGTGCCGATGGCGGCCAACGCGCTAACAGCAATGAAGATTTTCATTTTGCGGCTCAGACGCGGCATGCAGGGTCCTTCCATCGTTGGAAGACAACAGGCCTAAAGCCTCCAGTAGCTGTAAGGTCAAGCCCTCAGTGTCTGCCCGCAGATCGTCCCCCTTTTAGTCGCGCGTCGTAAGGTTCTATTTGGCCAAGTGTTTGACCGATATTTGTAGCTTGCGCCGCATCGGCGCGGATGGGCGCTCTGCCGCGTTCGTCATGTTCGATCGGCAGTTAAGCAGCAACGATCTTGATCGCCGAGTTTACGTAGGTCCCTGAGCGGCGCGTCGCGATTGAATTCCAAGCCCTGGATCGTACGCCCAAACCGCGAGGCCGAAAAACGCAAGCGTGCATCCGCAGACCACTCCAAGCGCGATAGGGTTCCACTCGAGATACAGAGAAAATCGGATGAGCTCGACGGCCGAAGTGAACGGATTGAAGCGGCAGATGTCGTAGAGGAGCGGGCTGGATTCGCGAATTTTCCAAAGCGGATAGAGCGCCGAGGAGGCGAAGAACATCGGAAATATCACGAAGTTCATAATGCCGGCGAAATTTTCGAGCTGACGAATGCTTGAGGATAGCAACAGCCCGAGCGCACCAAGCATCGTGCCGGTGAGGAACAGCGTCGGCAGAACCGCGACGTAGCCGGCAAATGTCAGCTGAATGCCGTACAAGTAGGCGATCGCAAGAAACGTGTATGCCTGAAAGCTTGAGACCAGCACACTGGCGATCAGTCTCGACAGCAGCAGGTACCAGCGCGGCAAAGGCGTCGTCATCAGAACCCGCATGGAGCCCATCTCGCGGTCGTAAACCATCGATAGCGAAGACTGCATGCCGTTGAAGAGCTGGATCATGCCGATCAGACCAGGCACAACGTACTCGTCGTAGGTAATGTAAGTCTGATAAGGCGGAATGATCGACAAACCGAGTGCCGCGCGAAAGCCGATTGCAAAAATGAACAGCCAGACGAGCGGCCGCACAAGAGCCGCAAAGAACCGTTCGCGTTGCTTCACAAACCGCAACACTTCGCGCCATATTATGCCCTTCAGAGCGCGACCGTAGTGCGTCAGGCTCATGATGCAGCCTCTGCGCTGACGAGGTGTTCGAAGGCCGTTGCGAGATCAGTCGCGCCGTGTTCGCGAATAACCTCACCGACGCGACCGGCGGCGACAAGGCGACCGTTGACGAGGGCAAACACACGATCGTTGTCCTCGGCCTCATCGACGAGATGTGTGGCCCACAGGATTGATGTGCGCTGAGATCGTGCCAAATCGTGAATGCGCGCGACAATGGTACGGCGGGCGTTGGGGTCGAGGCCAACGGTCGGTTCGTCCAACAGCAGGAGGCGTGGCTTGTGTAGCAGAGCGCGCGCGATCTCGACGCGTCGCCGGTGCCCACCGTTCAAGGTTCGCACGATCTCGTCGCTGCGCTCTTCCATGTCGAGTTCGCCGAGGCAGCGCGTGATGCGGTTGCGAATGTCCGGCGCGCTCATTCCGCGCAATGCGCCGTAGTAGGCCAGGTTCTGGCGAACCGTCAGGTCAAGATCAAGCGTTGATTGCTGAAAGACGACGCCGAGCGGTTCCAATGCCTGTGCACCGATTTTCCGGAGATCCTTGCCCATGATGGAAATGCGTCCGACACGGGTATCGAACAGGCGCGTAATGAGTGAAAATAGCGTTGTCTTGCCGGCGCCGTTAGGCCCAAGCAGGAACGAGACCTCGCCCTGTGGAACCGCGAACGAGATGTCGGAGAGAACCTCTTTCGTGCCGTAGGTGAAAGAAACACCCGCAATGCTCAATGCAGGCAGCTCAGTTGGTGAAAGCGCTTCGGTCTTATGCGTCATTTGACGGTGATTGTGACAACGGTGCCCTTTTTTGCGGGGCGGTCGGCGAACAGTGTGAACGTGCCGGTTACGATCTGCACGAAATAGAGTTCGGCCTTGGCCTCAACCTCGAATTCAAGCGGGTAGATGTGCTTGGCTTTGATCTCCATGTCTCCGGTTTCGATTTTACGAGACCACAAGTTTCGGAAGAAGTCCGGTCCGCGGATCGCGTATTCCTGCTTGCCCGTCGATTCGATTGCGAGCTTGTAACACTTTCCCGTTTCAAGTTCACAAGTCTTCTGGCCGACCGCAAATCCGGCCTCATCGGTGCCAAGGACGAGTGCCGGCAGATCTTTGCATTTGCGTGCGAGACTGTCATTGCCCTGGGCATAAGTCGTGCCGAAAGTGACAATGGTGGAGAGACCGATCAGGATTCTCAGAACACCAGGCACGTTACTCCTCCAGTTCGTTCGATCGAAGTGTCCAACAATTCGGCTACGGTGTCGGCTGGATCGCGGCGCCGCAAGGGAAGCGGCCCAAATGATGTGCAAATTCCTGCATCGCCCCGAACGGACAGAGCCAGCCGCAAAAGAAGCCATGCTCGCGTACGGCCCTGAGCGAGATCGTCCAGTCTCGGGTCGGGTCGAATCCCAGACGTCTGGCTGTCAGTAGAATCATAGCGGTGTTGCCCCGGACGCCGTCAGCCAGCACGATGTCCAGGACGGCGTCCCCCAAGGCAGCCCGAGCGGGATGATAGGTCAGCGATAGTTGTATGGCTTGACG
>JBPCWB010000467.1:0-5675 GCA_051009955.1 Hyphomicrobiaceae bacterium
CGCCAGTTCCTCAAGGCGACCCAATGAGCCGGGCGGTTTGGTGAGGTTGCCCTGTCGGTCCCTGGCCACACTACGGGCCGCTTCATCGGCGGCCGGCAGGGTGCCGAGCAATTCATGGAAGTGTGCAAGCGATGAGATCATGTTGGCTTGCGGTACTGTGAGTTTGCAATTCTGGCAAGCCGATATTTCAGGTCTTAGCCGGAAGGTGGCAAACTGCGCTCGGGTTCGTCAACGCCGATTGACACGGACGAGCTTCTCGCCTACTCGATTCAGGCTGGTTGCCCGCGAAGATGCAAAGCGTCGGGCATGAAAAGGGAACACGGTGCCGTTCGACCCTGAAGGGGAACAGAATCCGTGGCCGCCCCCGCGACTGTAAGCGGTGAGGGCCTGCTCGAATGCCACTGGTCGGTGCGACTGGGAAGGCGGGCAGGACCAGAGAACCGCGAGCCAGGAGACCTGCCAGCAGACTGGAATTGTATTCGGACGGGGTGTTCCGGATCATCGTTTCGCGACGGCCCTCGATCCGGGTTTGTCAAACGGCGAGATCCGACATCCCTCAAGTGAGGGAGATCATCATCGCTATGCGCTACTCCAGCAACGTGCTGCTCGCAATTCTCGCAACAATCATCATGGTCCTTGCGATGGCCGGTTCCGCCTGGGCACACCACCCCATGGGCGGTGCAATGCCAACGACCTTCTGGCATGGGTTTCTATCGGGTGTCGGGCACCCGATCATCGGTGTCGACCATTTCGCTTTTGTCTTGGCCGTGGGCTTGGCATCTGCCTTCCTGGCCGGACGTTTTTTGTTGCCGCTGGCGTTTGTGGTGGCCACCGTTGCCGGATGTCTGCTGGTCGTCAATGGCGCGCAGCTGCCTATGGCGGAGATGGTCATTGCGGCATCGGTGCTCTTAATCGGTGCCGCCGTCATGTCGGGAGCGTCCCTGCCGGTCTGGCTGCTGGTCACCTTGTTTGCCGTCGCCGGGATCTTTCACGGTGGAGCCTATGCAGAGGCGATTGTCGGCGCGGAGCAAACGCCGCTGGTGGCTTATCTCGCGTCGTTCAGCCTGACCCAGTATGTCATTGCCCTGTGCGCCATGGCTTTTGCGCGCGGCTTATGGAAAGCGACATCACAACTCGCAATTCAACCGCGGTTGGCGGGTGCAGTTGTTGCCGGCATCGGATTGACGTTTCTGGTTGAACATGTCGAGGCTATCGCGTTTGCAACAGCCTAGAATGCGTCGCAGGACCGTCGATTTGCCGACGTAACACGCCTGGCCTGCCTGTCGCGGGCGCCAATGGCGCCCGCTTGGCGACGGTCCTCGACGTCATTGCCCATCGTCCAATTGCTTCACGGCAGCGCCCGAGCGGTCGCATTCAGCCCTGAAACACGCGGGGCGCTTGAACGACGTCTTGCTCGCCACGCTAATGGAATTGACAGACCCGGAAGGACTTTCATGTCTGAACGCATACCCGCAACGGTCGTCACCGGATTTCTTGGCGCCGGCAAGACCACGCTGATCCGTAATCTAATGGCAAACGCCCAGGGCAGGCGCATTGCCCTGATCGTCAATGAATTCGGTGACGTTGGCGTCGATGGTGCCTTGTTGAGCGATTGCGGTGATGCCGCATGTCGCGCCGAGGATGTGGTCGAACTTGCCAACGGCTGCATCTGTTGCACTGTTGCCGATGACTTTGTTCCGACGATGGAGATGCTGCTGGCACGTGATCCGGCACCGGATCACATCGTCATCGAAACATCCGGCCTGGCCTTGCCGCAGCCATTGGTGCAGGCGTTCAATTGGCCGGAGGTCAAGTCCCGCGTGACTGTTGACGGTGTCGTGACTGTGGTCGACACACCGGCTGTCGCCGACGGTCGCTTTGCGGCCGATGTTGCAGCCGTTGAGGCGCAGCGGGCCGGCGACGAGATGCTCGATCATGAAAGCCCTTTGCACGAATTGTTTGAGGATCAGATCGTCTGCGCTGATCTGATAATTCTGAACAAAACCGATCTTGTCGAAGCTTCGGTGGTTGCGCAGGTCAGAGAGCTCGTCACCCGCGAGAAACGCCAGGCGGCACGTATCGTCCCCTGTGTGTCGGGCGATCTGCCTGCGACGTTGGTGATTGGTCAGGGGATCGGGGCCGAAGCTGATATGGCGACGCGCGCCTCGCACCATGGAGATACGGAGCATGACGACCATGATCACGATGACTTCGAAAGCTTCGTCGTCGAAGTTGGCGCCGTACAGGACGTGCCTGATTTCGAGTCTCGATTGTCGGCAACGTTGGAACGCCACGATATCCTGCGCGCAAAGGGCTTCATCGCGGTCGACGGCAAGCCGATGCGTCTAGCCGTGCAGGCCGTTGGACCACGTGTAGACTCCTACTTTGACCGACGTTGGCACGACAATGAACATCGCCTTGGACAACTGGTGGTGATTGGCATGAGGGGCCTGGATCAAGGCGCCATCACGAACCAGCTGCGTGGAGAGCATCCATGAGTAATGGTGCGTCTGCGGCGACGGCTGGATCGGGGAGGCGGTTGCCGCCAAGCCCGTGCGTCGGGATTTGCACGATGGACGATGCCTCCGGTTTCTGCTGCGGCTGCGGACGCACAGGCCCGGAGATCAGCGAATGGCCGCAGGCCGATGCGGTGACAAAGCAAACGATTTGGCGGGCCTTGCCTGGGCGCCTGGCCGCTCTTGACGTGACCACGTTTCGATTGGCTGCGGAGCCGGAAGACGTTGCCGCTTTTGTGGCTACAACTTTGCGTTCGCGCGCGGGGCGCTGGCTGATGGGAGCGACGGGGGCGTCAGCGTCATTTGTCGCCAACGCGGATACTCTGATCCACGATGGCCCGGGGGCGGTCACGGCCCTCAATGAGAGCGGCAACGCCCTGCGCATTCTCAAGCACGACCGCGTCCGCGCATTTGGCGCGACGATCGGGCAGACTGATGGGCGCATGCGTGCGGTGGTTCTCGCCTTGCCACGCGGGAGGGCGGAGCTCGAACCATGTATTGGGGTTTCCCAGAAACTCGGTGATGAGGCTGCAATTCGAGTTGAATCTTGCACCGCGGCCATCTTCGATCTTGCGACCCAGCGTCGGTTCTCGCGGCTGTCAATTCGGTTGCGAGATAGGACGGAGATGGTCAGGTTTGTTCCGTTTCTGGGGCGACCGTTCGAGGCAGTACGCAAGTCGCTTTGCGCGTTGACCGATGGCGTCGACATCATTGCGGAAACCGCACTCGGACGCATCGAACTGACCAGCCCAGACAGCTTGGATCTGCGGCCGATGTGGGCCAACGACTGCAGTGTTGAAGAACGGTCGAGCCGTGCTGATGCACTTGAGCTGATTGATCTGCCACAAGCTTTTGCGGCATGTGCCGTTTTTTATGCCGATGACCCGGAGTGGCTTGCGGGCCAGTTGACATCTTAAGTCTGCGAGGCGCACGTGCATCTACTCGTCGCACAGTCCGGAACGATCGATGACGGCACGGAACCGCGCGACCTCGGCCAATCGCCCGGCGAGGTTGTCGTACTTTCGGCGGCCGATACGGAGTTGGCTCTGTTGGCGGCGGCCCATGCCAAGCGCCAGGCCTCGCAACTCTGCCGTCAGTTGCGGCTCGCGAACTTGCTGCAACTCAAGCACAACTATTCCGTTGACCTGTACATCGAGAATACCTTGGCCCATGCGAAGGTTGTGATCCTGCGCCTGCTGGGTGGCGAAAGCTACTGGCCCTATCTCACGGAACGGCTTGTTGCGCTGTCGCAGGCGCAGAACTTATCGCTGATCGTTCTGCCGGGCGACGACAAGGCGGATCTCTCGCTCTCTCGACTCTCCAACGTTGACCAGGAGACGTGCGATAACCTTTGGGCCTATCTCGTAGAGGGCGGAATTGAGAACGCGCAAGGGTTTCTTGAAGCTGTCGAAGCCTATATTGAAGGCGCGCCGCCACCATTGGTGGCGCGGCCGCTCGTCAAAGCCGGGATCTATCAACATCCCGCTTGCCGATCCGACGCTGATCGTTTGGCTGATTGTCCCACGGCCGGCATCATCTTCTATCGCGCACTTTACCAGTCAGGTGACCTCGCCGGGATCGATGCCTTGATCAATGGTCTGGCGAAGTCGGGTCTGCGTCCGGTCCCGATCTATGTCGCCAGCTTGCGCGATCCTGTTTGCGAGCCCGTCGTTCGCCGGATTCTTGAGGACGTTCAACCGGATGTCATCCTGAACACGACAGCGTTTTCGGCGAGCAAGCCGGGTCACGATGCCGACGGTGGAGTTCTCGCCGAGTGCGATGTGCCAGTGTTGCAGGTTGTTCTGTCGACAGCGACGGCGCAGAGTTGGGCGGAAGGGACCAACGGGTTGTCAGCTCGGGATATTGCTATGCACGTCGCACTTCCCGAGGTGGACGGGCGGATCTTAACCCGGGCGGTGTCCTTCAAGTCAGATGCCACATTCGATGCGGGGTGCCAGCACTATATTGTACGCGCCGAGCCGATCCCGGACCGGGTCGATTTTGTGGTCCGGCAGGCAGATGCCTGGTCAATACTGAGGCATACGGCACCGAGTGACCGGCGCGTGGCCGTTGTACTGGCCAACTACCCCAATCGCGATGCCCGCATTGCCAATGGCGTCGGTTTGGATACACCTGCCAGTGCGATCAATGTCCTCACGGCCATGGCCGAGGGTGGCTACATGGTCGCTGATGTGCCCGAATCCGGTAATGCACTGATCGCAGAGTTGCAGTCCGGCGTGACCAATGCGGGCGTGGCCGCACGTCTGGTGCAACACAGTCTGGCGCTTTCTGACTATGAGACAATGTTTGCGCAGCTGCCGGCTACTCTCCGCCGAGACGTGGTCGAACGCTGGGGGGCGCCAAAAGACGATCCGTTTGTCACGGCGGATGGTTTTGCGATTGGCGTTCGCTCATATGGCAACGTCGTTGTCGGCATTCAGCCGGCCCGCGGCTACAACATTGATCCGAAAGCGACCTATCACGATCCTGCTCTCGTGCCGCCGCATGCCTACTTTGCGTTCTACTTTTGGATGCGCAAGGTGTTTTGCGCCCAGGCCGTGGTTCATCTCGGCAAGCATGGCAATCTCGAATGGTTGCCGGGCAAGGCTTTGGCACTGTCCCAAGCCTGTTATCCGGAAGCCGCGTTGGGGCCTCTGCCCAACATTTATCCTTTCATCGTCAATGATCCCGGCGAAGGTAGCCAGGCGAAGCGGCGCACATCTGCCGTTATCATCGATCATCTCATGCCGCCACTGACTCGAGCGGAAACCTATGGCCCATTGCGCGAGCTTGAAGTCCTTGTCGATGAATTTTTTGCCGCCGACGGTCTCGACGAGGCGCGACGTCGTTTTCTGCAATCGGAGATCCTCGCGGTGTCCGCCCGGCTCGGTCTCGACAAGGATTTCGGCTTTGACATCAAGGGCGATCCGGTCGTGGCTCTGACCACCGTCGACAATCATCTGTGCGAACTCAAGGAACTGCAGATCCGTGACGGCTTGCACATTTTGGGCGAAGCGCCGGTAAGGCGGCAACGTCGCGATACGCTGATCGCTCTTGGAAGGGTGCCGCGCGGCGATGGCAGCGGGAGCGACGCGTCGCTTCTGCGGGCTTTGGCCGAAGATCTCGGCTTGCTCGAATTCGATCCGCTGGATACGGATC
>JBPCWB010000468.1:0-2505 GCA_051009955.1 Hyphomicrobiaceae bacterium
GGATCGAGAAGGTCGAGGCGGCGGCCGGATAGCATCCGTTGCCAGGCGCGTGGTTGATTGTCTCCGGACATGACTCGGACCTCGCGTGGTCGATCGTGAAGGCGCAGGATTTATATCACACCGGCCGAGCGGAGGTGGTCGACCTCTGTTGCCGGCATCCCCAGCCAATCGGACAGCACATCATGATTGTGTTGGCCGATTTGCGGACTGGGCGTTGTCGGCACCGGATCCGAGCCATGATAACGCAGTGGGCTGGTCGGGACGACGATGCGCCCGTAGTCCGGGTGCTCCAGCCATTCGATCATACCGCGTTGATGCATGTGCGGATCATTCGTGACTTCAACGAGGTCACGGACGGCGGCAACGGGCAGGCGGTGAGCGCGCGCCTGCTCCATAATCTCAGCCCGAATGTGCCCGCGCGACCAGTTCTCGATCAAGGCATCAGTTGCATCCATGTTGGCGACCCGAGCCTTGTTTGAGGCGAACCGAGGGTCGTCCTGCAGGTCTTCGCGACCCATGATCGTTAGGAGGCCCTGCCAGTGGATTTCCTTGACGCAGTTGATTGCGATGTGTCCGTCCTTGGCCTGGTAGACGTTGTAGGGACAGACGGAAAGACCGCCGTGGCGGTTTGCTGTGCGCGGCGGCACATTGCCGTCCTGTGAATAGAGCATGCCCAAATTCGAGGCGAGAGCCGGAAACACGGCCTCCTGCATGGCGACTTCAACCTGTCGTCCCTGGCCGGTGACGCTGCGCTCGTAAAGCGCCGTCATCACCGCGCCGTAGAGGTGAATGCCCGATAGGAAGTCGACGACGGCAGCTCCGCATTTCATCGGCGGCCCGTCCGGAAAGCCGGTCACGCTCATCATGCCCGACGTCGCTTGGATCGTGAGATCCATGGCCATTGCGTTGCGGTCAGGACCACTCAGGCCGTAACCGCTGCCGGAGGCATAGATCAGTCGAGGGTTGATCTCGTGCAAAACATCCCAACCGACACCGAGCTTGTGCATGACGTCCGGTGTGAAATTCTCCAGAAGAATGTCGGCTTCGCGCACCAGCCTCTTGAGCAGATCCTGGCCGGCTGCCGCTTTGAGATTGAGTGTTATGCCGCGCTTGTTCGAGTTGAGCATGGCAAGCGGGATGCCGGCACCGCGCGCGGCGTCGGCGCGCTGGCGCATCGGTTCACCCTGCAAGGGTTCCACCTTAACGACGTCGGCACCGGCTTTGGCCATGAGCAAGGTCGCATAAGGGCCCTGATAGATCTGGCCGAAGTCAATGACCCTGATGCCGGTCAAAGGCGGCGCAACGCCCGCAGCTTCGCTGTCAGTCATCTCAGATGTCACTCCGTATTGCACACGTCGCTCACTTGTAGGAACCGCCAAGAAGATCACGGGCGATGATCAGGCGCTGCACTTCATTCGGTCCTTCGCCGACGCGGCGAATGCGCATCTCGCGATACCAGCGTTCGAGCGGCAGATCCTTGGTCATACCGATTCCACCGTGAATTTGCATCGCCCGGTCGACGACGCGGCCGCCGGCCTCGCTGGCGACGAGTTTCGCCATCGCCGCTTCGGTGCGGAACGGTTCGCCGCGCTCGGCCTTATGGGCGGCCTCCAGTGTTAGCCAACGGCTCGTACGAATGTCGAGTTCGTTGTCGATAATCATTGATTGAATCATTTGCCGGCTTGCGAGCGGTGCGCCAAAGGTCTCGCGTTGTTTGGCATAGTCGATAGCCATTTCCTGCGCCTTGATGGCGACGCCAATACAACCCGCAGCATAGGGAATACGCTGCCGCGTGAGGCGGTCGTTGGCGATCGCAAAGCCGCGGTTCACGTCGCCAAGAATGTTGCGGTTGGGCACGCGAAGGTCTTCGAAGCTCAGTTCGGTGGCGTAGTGGCTGGAGCGCAGCGTGTGCACGACGCGGCGGACGTGGAAGCCCGGCATGTCGGTATCGACGATGAAACAGGTGACGCCGTTGCGGCCCTGGGTCGGGTCGGTGCGGGCAAAGACCAAACCAAAGTCGGCTTTGTCAGCACCGCTGATGTAGACCTTCGATCCGTTGATGATCCAATCGTCGCCATCGCGTACGGCGCGGGTTTGAATGGCTCGCGCCGGATCACTGCCACCGGAGGGTTCGGTTAGACCGAAGAATCCGCGCTTCTCGCCACGCAATACGGGCTGCAGGTAGCGCTCCTTCTGATCGTCGGTCGCTTCGAAAAGCTGGGCCAGACCCATCGTGCCAAAGACGCCATAGCACGGGACATAGAGACCGGCCCTGTGCTGCGCCATTTCGATCGCGATAAGCGTGCGTGTCACCAGGTCGACTCCGGGGCCGCCATAGTCCGCCGGAATGTCGAGGCCCCAGAAACCCATGTTCTGAACCTGCCGCTTGAGACGATCGAAATCAGTCGCGGGCAACTCGCTGGCGTCCGGGTCCAACCGGTCTTCCAGGGGAACGATTTCCTCGCGGACAAAGCGCCGGATCTGTTCGACGATAAGGCGTTGCTG
>JBPCWB010000469.1:0-3649 GCA_051009955.1 Hyphomicrobiaceae bacterium
CATCAATGCAACGCCCGTCGTTCTGAGTGCCAAGATACCCACGACCGCGGACACGACGATCGCAAAGAGGACACCAATGATGATGGCCGGCAGCGGAGACAGACCAAAGTGGATTGCACTCAACCCCATTCCGTACATGCCGGCGGCAAAGAAAAGGGCATGCCCCAGACTCAGCAGTCCGGTGTAACCAAAGGCCAGATTGTAACCCATCGCAAAAACGGCGAGCACCATGACGCGGGCGAGAATGCCATGGTGATACGGTGGAAGAAGGAAATGGAGAAGGAAGATCAGCGCAATCACGCCAATGTGCAGGACGAATGATTTCGACATCACCTGCATCAAGCCGGCTTTCCAAGCAGACCTTGCGGACGAAAGATGAGAACGAAGGCCACGAGCAGGGTGGAGAGGATCTTTGCGAGGGTCGGCGAAAAGAAAATCGAGATGATGCCATCACTCAGGCCAATGAAGACAGCGGCGACAACGGTTCCCGCCAGGCTTCCCAATCCACCGATAATCACGACGATGAATGACAGTAAGAGCGGCTGTTCTCCCATCAGGTAATGGGCCTGCTGAATTGGCACGATGAGCACCGCGCCCATTGCCGCCAAACCGGCGCCAATGCCGAATACGATCGCGTTCACACGATCGACCGGCATGCCGAAGCATTGCGCCATATCGCGATCCAACTGTGTCGCACGCATAATGAGGCCGGCCTTGGTGCGCGACATGAGCATCCAAAGAGACGTCAGAATCACGACTGCCGCTGCAATGACGGCAAGCTTGTAGGTTGTCGTTCCTAGCCCCCAGGGCCAGTACATCTTGAAGCCGTTGTCCGCGAATTCGAACCAGGGGATTGCCAGGCGCATGTTGAACGGCGCCTCAACCGGCCGCGCATCCGGGCCAAAGGCGATCAGGGTTGACTGCTGAATGATGTAGAGAAGGCCGATTGTGACAACGATAGTGTTTTCCGGATCATAATTGAGCCGTTTAAGAACCAACACATCTGTCGCCGCCGCCAGAAGGCCCACCAAAATCGGGGCAAACAGTAACGCGGCGAGGAATCCGATCGCCGGATGCGTGCCGATGGCGTTTGCAATTGCCCAGGCGAGTACGGCGCCCAGCATGAAGAACTCGCCGTGCGCGACGTTAACAACCCGCATGACACCGAAGACGAGACTAAGGCCGACGGCGGTCAGGGCGAGAACGGCCGCCTGAACGGCACCTTCAAGCAAGGCGAGGATGAGATTTGGTCCAAAATCCATGGATTCAGTTTACGAGATCCAATCTCATCCCGACCTGCGTCATCTATCACCTCTGGGACTAGAAAGACTGCTTGGTATAGTCGACCTCGTCAGGATAGAGCGTGTCCTCAATCGACGTCGTGTGTGCCAAGACCAGTTTGGACTTGGTCACCTTGGAAATGTACTGATGGCCGAACACCTGGTGCGTTTTGCCGTTAAAGCGCTTGGCACCCTGTGGATGCGCACGCGAATGCGGCATGTCGGTCATCGCCTCGACAGCTTCGATCAGCTTGGCGCGGTCCTGCGTCCCCTTGTAACCGGCAGCTTCCATGCCAGCCTTGATGATGTGGAGCGTTTCCCAGCACCCGAACATATGTGAGTAGGTTGAGACGTCCTTCGAGTCGGATATCGACGCACCGTTGTCGTCGACACCGACGGCTTTGCGATAGAATTTGTCATGCTCCGACTGGTTCGACTGCGCGTAGCGCGGATGGCCTTCCCAGAAATACGTCCCCTCGAGGAAATCGAGCCCGGGGCTTGCGAGATCGACAGCTTCAAGACTGTCTATAAAGCCGAAGATCTCGGGTCGACTTGACCCAAAGAATTCGCCCAACTCTTTCACGAACGTGAGTACCGCGGGTCCGACCATCACATGGTAGAGAACTTCCGTGTCACGCGGAATCTTGGGGAAGTATTTCGTGAAGGATGACTCCGTCGGCGGGATGGCGATTTTGGCCAGTACTTTGCCGCCTTGCTTTTCAATGGCTGCCGAGAAGTAGTCACGATGATCATGTCCAAAAGCAAAGTCAGGAAAGATCATGGTGACCTTCTTGCCAAGATTTTTGGAGACGTACGGGGCCATGGCCTGAACCTGGCTTTTGACGTCGGTAATGCCCGGCTGCAGCGTGTAGCGGTTGAGCTTGCCGCTCGCGACATGATGGCCTTCGGAGACCACGAAATATGGCAGCTTGAGCTCGCCTGCGCGCGGTGAAGACCCAATAACGACATGACTGAAAAGCGTGCCAAAGGCCAGATCGCACTTGTGAACGCTGGCGAACTTCTCGACGACCTCCGCACCGCGTTTTGGATCTGTGCCATCATCTTCGGCAACGATCTCGACCGGCCGACCATTGATTCCGCCAGCGTCATTGATCAGCTTGGCGGCGGCATTGGTCGTACGATTGTACCAACGACCGTAGGCTGCGCCGATGCCAGTGCGATGAACCTGGAAGCCAATCTTGATGGGGGCTGAGCTCTGTGCCTGCGCGTAGCGTACGAACCCGGGCAAAGCGGATACGGCGGCGCCGGATGCGGCCAAAGTCCCAAGCTTGGACAATACACTGCGTCGTGTCTCTGTCTTACCCGTTCTGCTAGTCATGGTCTTCCCGTCTCCCTTTTGGATGCAATGTGCCCCGAGGCCACGCACTGACGGTCAGATTGAAGGCATAGACGCAAGTTGTCCAGCGTCTGGAGGGCTGAGCCTTAGGCACCGCGTGGTGCGGCGAGCAGCCATAAGCCGAAAAAGGTGTACGCGATCATGAACAGCGCCAGCGGAACCTGGCTGAGGACGGATCGCCAATTGTCACCAAACATTCCGAGCGCGACCGAATGCGCAAGCTGGATGGACAAAATGTGCCCCACGACGACTGCCGCAGCCTGGGTCAGGAAGATGACGCGCACTGTCTCAATGGAGTTGAAGAATCCGGTCGTGACATAAAACGTGCCGAGGCCCAGATAGTCTGCGCCCGTCGACCAGGGGTCGTTAAGAGCGGCCACCGCATACTGAATGTTGACCAAAAACGTCGGGAGAAAATGCGCCATGTGGTAGCCGACCGCGATGGGCAGCAAGGTCAGTGCAAATCGCCGAAACGCGGTCGCAAACATTGCGGAGCTGCCAATCAGAATGAGCCCCGCGAAGACGCAAATCGCGAAAAGCATGACAAGCGCCAAATTGGCGATAACCGCACCGCCGATGGTTTGCCAGACAACGGCCGACCGTCCCGGAAACTCCAACGGATTGATCCCCACGACAGCAAGCCACCAGAAGGTCTCATTGAGGCCGTCGAAACTGCTGGAGCCGAGCATGACAATGACGAACAGTGCTCCGGTCGTCGCCGGCACGGGTCCAGTCTTCAGCTTCCACCCGGGGACACCCAAGCGCAGCCATCCGTCGCGCACGCCAAACAGCGACAGGCGCGCGAGAAACGTCAGCATGACCGTGAAGCACTCGCAGCGGCGCAGCCAGTCCTTTGCACCGAAGACCAACATACCAATCATCGTTGCAAGCCAATAGACGGCGATCACAAGCGCAAGCCGTGTTGGATCCTCCGGTGCAGGGTCAGCCAACATGAAGAAGATGAACAAACTGAAGCCGCCAATCGCCGGCCAGAGCCCCAGCGAACGCGGCA
>JBPCWB010000470.1:0-3491 GCA_051009955.1 Hyphomicrobiaceae bacterium
CGATCTCCGAGACACGCTGTTTTTCGGCCGGGCCTCCCGAGAGAAATGGTGCGATGTCCGTGACCGGTAGAGCTGCCCGTTCGCTGCTGCTGTGCATGGTCCACTCCTAATAACGATAGATCCCGGCGCGGATCAACCAAATGAATTGTCGACAAAGCTGTCATAGGGAATATCGCGTGATATGAGTCCGCCGGACAATAGCGCTGCCTTGAGGCGCACGATTGCCGTGACGGGCAGCTTCGGCTCTAACGGCCACAAATGCGATTTTCGATATCCCGCGATGATCCGACTTAGTGTAACAACATCCAGATCCGGAAAGAACGGCGCAATTCGTTCTGCGGTCTTTTGGGCGGACTGCCGCTGCAGGCGACGCAAGGCACGCTCAATACCCTTCACCAGAATTGTGCACGTCTCCCGCTCATTTTCGATGAATGAGCGCGTGGTATAGAATGACGTAAACCCGATATCACCGCGCACGGAAAAGCGATGCCAGATGTGGCCGTAGCCGGCCTGCACCGCCTGATCGGCGTAAGGTTGAAATACTTGTATGACGTCGACGGTACCATCCCGCAATCGTTCGACATTTTCGGCCATCGTTCTGTCTGGCGCTCGCTCGATGGCGTCGGGGTCGACGCCGGCGCGACGTAGATCATCCTGGAATGTCATCCACGGTGTCGGCACTTCGATGGCCACGCCGACGCGTTTGCCGATCAATTCCCGAAACCGAAATGTCCTCTTCGGGCTTCGTCCGACCAGCATGAAAGGATCTCGCGCCACCACCTGCCCGAAGCACACGAGAGGACAGTCGGGATCCTGATCATGATGCATCATGACGCGCATCGGTCCGCCCCACGAGACATCAGTGCGGCCATCGAGAAGAGCATTGGCTGTCTCCGCCGTCGCCGGTGACGTCTCGGTTCTGACATTGAGACCGAGCCGCTCCCAGTCCTTGTCGACGATGGCAAGGTAGAACGGCACGTAGGTTGTCGTGCGCAGGTTCTCGTAAAGAGTGATCGTGTTCTGCATTGCACAATGTGAACAATCCTCCGCCACACCTGTCAACGTTGGATCGGCTGATGACGGTCGAGTGCGCCGCTTCTCTGCAGTTGTATTGATAAGGGTAATGGCGGAGACAAACGGCGAAACTTAGCGCAGCATCGCCGGTGGACCGCTCTGTTCGGCAATGCTAGCTTGATCGCGTGGGAGATCAATTGCGACACAGGCAAGGTGCGCAGACCAATCGAACCGGTCGAAGATGCGGACTTTGCTGCGAGTAGGAGACGTCTATGAATAGATCCTTTTTGCGCCTGTTGGGCGTTGCGAGCGTGCTCGGTGCCCTGTCGACGGCAACAACGGTTCAAGCCCAGGAATTCAAACTGCGCTGGGGGCACTATCTCGGCAACAGCCCGTTCCTACAAGTCGAGAAAGACTACGCCAAGAATGTCGAGAAACGAACCAACGGTCGGGTTAAGATCGACATCACGTTTGCCGGTGGTCTCGGCAAGGGCAATGAGCTGATGCCGCTGGTCGGCCGCGGCGCCATCGACATGGCAGCCGTCGTTCCCGGTTACTATGCTGATCGACTGCTGTTCTGGAAGGCATATCAGATCCCGTTTATTTTCGCGTCACCGAAACAAGCGATGGAGATTTCGGCATCGTCATACCAGAAGCTTCCGGTATTCAAGGAAGAACTGGACAAAATGAACATCCAGTTCCTGTTCCACCAACCGCTCGGACAGTATTACCTGACGGGCAAATCACCGGATTGCGATGTGGTCGCCGGTCTCAAGGGTAAGAAGATCCGCAGCTTCGGTGCCGATATTCCGAAATTGCACAACGCTGTCGGTGCTGTTCCGGTTTCGGTCGGCGTCGGTTCGGTATACGAAGCCTTGCAGCGTGGCTCGCTCGACTACTCCTTCCTCAATCGCGGAAATATTCTGTCAAACCGTCTCTATGAGCCGGGCAAATATAGTTGCGGGCCGATCATGTCGATCACCGGCCATCTGATTGTCATCGGCAAGCGCACCTGGGCGAAATTGCCGGACGACATCAAGAAGATCATGGTTGAAGAAGGCGTGAAGTCCGGCAAGGAATACATCAGCTGGATCGAGACAGCCGAGTCCAAGGCACAGAAGGACGCCGAGGCCAAGGGCGCGGTGTTCAAGCCGTTCAAGCCGGGTGAGATGGGCAAGTGGCGCAAGGCGGCACCGGACCTGCTCCAGGGCTGGGTCGACTCGATGAAAAAGGCCGGCAACGGTGCCAAGGCGGAAGAGGTTGCCAAATACTGGAAGTCGCAAATGTAATTAGCCGACTTGTTACGCACGGGCGCGGCGCCGTCGACTGATGGGCGCCACGCATTCCTGTCCAGCACTGCTTTCATTCGGTTGGCGACGTGAAGATTCTGAGCGCGATCCTGGAACGCCTCGCCCTCGTGACGCTGCTCGTCGGCGGCTTCGGGCTCATCATGTCGATGTTCCTCGGCGTTGGTGATGTCGTCGGAACGCAAGTGTTGCTCACGCCGCTTCCCGGTGCGCGTGAATTGACAGAAAGCACGATGGTGCTGATCGTCTTCGGAGCGCTGACCTACGCGCAAATCCAACGCAGCCATATTCGTGTGGAGTTGCTCCATTCCCGCATGGGGCCTCGAACTCAGGCGGCCATGGATGTCGCTGCCGACCTGGCTGCGTTGCTATTTTTTTCTCTACTCTTGTGGCAGGCAATCCATGAAGCGTTGCTCAGCATCCAGCTCGGCGAAGCAACCGTCGGACTAATCCGGTTTCCTCTCTATCCGGCCCGGATCATCCTTGCAGCAGGAACAGCACTTCTCATTCTACGCTTGCTGATTGATGTGATCGAAGACATCGCTCGGATCCGCACGGGTGAGCAGGCGGCGGCGGCCACCGTACTTATTCCCGATATTCCCATCAATAGCCTGTCGGATGACACGCCCGACTCAGATCGAAGCTAGAGGGCGACACCTTGCTGGATCCTGCCACGACAGGCGTTATCGTTTTCGTTGTTCTCTTCTTCCTGCTGGCAATCGGTGTCCATATTGGCGTTGCACTGGGTCTCGGCGGCATCCTCGGTATGTATCTGACGATTGGCCCGGATGCTGCGTGGGCGCAGCTCGCGACCATTCCTTTCAGCACAACGAACTCCTTCACGCTGGCTGTCATCCCGCTGTTCATTTTGATGGGGGCATTGTCCAATCAGGCCGGTCTGACGACGGATCTCTATCGCGCCGCCTACAACTGGCTCGGCCGGCTTCCGGGCGGTCTGGCCATGGCCACGACGCTGGCGTCAGCGGCATTCGGCGCGGCGTGCGGCTCGACCATCGTCAATGCCGCGGTGTTCACGCGCATGGCGATGCCGGAGATGACCCGCTTTGGCTATGACAAGCGCCTGAGCGCCGGTTGCATCGCCGCGTCGGGCACGCTGGCCTCACTGATCCCGCCGAGTATTCTGATGGTGATCTATGCCGTCATCACCGA
>JBPCWB010000471.1:0-2954 GCA_051009955.1 Hyphomicrobiaceae bacterium
GATTTGGCTCCGGCCGGCCCGCCGCTCACCGGGGCATCCAGCAGCTGCACACCCTTGTCCGCGAAGATTGCCGAGACGCGGCGGATGACCGTCGGCGAGTTCGTCGTCAGATCGAGGATAGCCTGTCCGGGCTGGACCGCGTCGAGAAGGCCGCCTTCACCCAGTGTGACGGCTTCAAATTCCTTGGGGCCCGGTAACGAAAGCAGGATGACATCGGTGTCGCTGGTGACACCGGCCGGAGACTCGGCCCAGGCGGCCCCCGCTTCGATATGCGCAGTAGCAGCCGACTCATTGAGGTCATGGACGATGAGCTGATGCTGGCCCTTGATGGCGTTCATCGCTATGCTGGCTCCCATGGTGCCGAGCCCGATAAATCCTACTTTCATTGCATCCTCCGCGCGCCTTGTTGAAAACGAAGAAGCATAGCAACTGGTTCCTGCATCGTCGATTTGCGTCGGTTAGTCAGACATCGGAGTCGCGGAGGTGCACGAGATTGAGTGTCAAGACCATGGACTACGGCAAATGGGCCGAGCGCATGATGGCGATGGACGAGACGGTGTGGGAACGTCATGTCAATCCGTGGAGCGGATGGACCCGCGTGGCGCTCATTCCGCTGTTCACGATCGCGATCTGGAGCCGCGTGTGGCTTGGCTGGTGGTGCTTGATCCCGCTCGCCGCCGTATTGGCCTGGATGTGGTGGAATCCGCGCGCCTTCCCCCCGCCCCGTCACACCGACAACTGGATGTCCAAGGGCGTCCTCGGCGAACGTGTCTGGCTGAACCGGAAAGCCGTTCCCATCCCACAACGCCATGCGGCCATGGCGCATTGGCTGAGTGTCGTTGCGGGCTGCGGAATGATACCCTACTTCTGGGGCCTGATTGTCCTCGATATCTGGATGACCATCGCGGGCATGGCAGTGGCTATGGGTGCAAAGCTCTGGTTTATCGATCGCATGGTGTGGCTGTTTGAGGATATGGTCGATCAATACGAGCCATACAGGAACTGGCTCAGGTAGGAGTGGCATGTCGACACAACATCCAATCTCAATTCAGGGAATTGATCACGTCGTTATTCGCGCAAACAAGATTGACCGGCTCATCGCGTTCTATCGGGACGTGCTGAACTGCCAGCTGGAGCGCGAGATCGCCGACTTAGGCCTTTACCAGTTGCGGGCCGGTGCGGCGTTGATCGACATCGTCGATGCGCATGGAAAGATTGGCCGTCAATCCGGCGGTCCTCCGGATCCTGCTGCAGCGAACATGGACCATCTCTGCGTTCAGGTCGCGCCTTGGGATGCGGAAACCATCGCCGAACATCTGCGATCCCACGGAGTCGAGCCGGGAGACGTGGTGACGCGTTACGGTGCCAATGGCAACGGCCCATCGATCTACATCTCGGATCCGGAGGGGAACTCCGTGGAACTCAAAGGACCTCCGGACGGCACATGACAACCATCGAGTATTTCTATTCCACACATTCCGCCTTCGCCTACATCGGCGCGGCGCGTTTGTTGGACATTGCAGCGGCTGCCGGCCGTCGTATCGTGCATCGACCGATTGAACTCGCTGAGGCGATGGCGGCGGCCGGCGTCACCGCCTTCCGTGAACGCACGCCAGCGCACCGCAGCTATTTCTTTGGCCGCGAAGTGTCACGATGGGCCGAATACCGCGACGTGCCGATTATCAGTCATCGCCCGACATACCACGACAATGACCTGGCGCTATCGAGTGGTTTACTGATCGCTGCTATCGAAGACGGCTTGAATGTCGATCAGCTCTGCTATGCGTTGATGTGCGCACATTGGCGCGAAGACGCAGATCTTGCGGACGCCGGAACTCTCGCAGAAGTTGCCCAGTCGGTCGGTTTCGAGCCGGAGCCGTTGCTGGGCAAGGCCCTCACGCCACATGTGCAGGAGATCTATGCGGCGAACACGGCTGAGGCCATCACGCGCTCGGTGTTCGGTTCGCCGACGTATTTCGTCGATGGCGACATGTTCTACGGCCAGGACCATCTCGAACTCGTCGATCGGGCACTGCATAACCCGTCCGGCAATTCCGAAGGTTAAGTACTGATGGCGGCTCCGCAGCTCAAGTCGGTGGCGATTGTCGGCGGCGGCCCGGCCGGCCTTTATCTGGCGTACCGGTTGAAACGGCGCCTGCCCGGATTGCATGTCCGTGTTTATGAGCAAAACTCGGCCGGTGCGACGTTCGGCTTCGGCGTCGTGTTCTCCGATCAGGCACTGGCCTTCTTGGACGCCGACGATCCGGAGACAGCGGCTGCCATCACGCCGCACATGCAGACATGGCAGGACATGCGCCTCAACTTGCGCGGCGAGGTCGTTACAATTGACGGGATTGGGTTTTCGTCCATTGGACGCCTGCAATTGCTGCAGCTCTTGCAGGGACGCGCCGCAAAGCTTGGCGCAGAGATCCTATTCGAGACGCCCATCGCCAATGTCAGCGCGCTCGATCAGGCGGATCTGATCGTCGGTGCCGATGGTCTTAATTCGGTGGTCCGGGCCAGCGACGAGGCCGGCTTCGCGACCTCGCTCTCCTATTTTGACAATCGCTTTATGTGGTACGGCACGACGCAGACGTTTGAAACTTTGACACAGACGTTCGTGATGAGCGAATGGGGCGCGTTCAACGCTCATCACTATCGTTATGCATCCGGATTCAGCACGTTCATTGTTGAATGCGGGCCCGAGACATGGCGGCGGGCCGGATTTGCCGACATGGATGACGACGCGGCCCGGGCCCGCTGCGAATCCATTTTCGCGGATACGCTGGGCGGGTACGGGCTGATCGCCAACAAGTCGCAATGGCGCAACTTCCCAAAGCTTTGGAATGACGTGTGGAGCGTCGGAAACCGCGTGCTGCTCGGTGACGCCCTGCACACGGCGCACTTCAGTATCGGTTCGGGCACGCGTTTGGCCATTGAGGACGCCATTGCGC
>JBPCWB010000472.1:0-4191 GCA_051009955.1 Hyphomicrobiaceae bacterium
ATCTCGGCGCGTTCCGTCTTGTCCGTAACGCCGCTACGCCCTTCGACGGCTCGCTTGATGTCATCACAAATCCCGCTCGTCAGAATGGTTCCATTTCAGTTGATCGCGCTCTAAAGTATCGTAGGCAATTCACGTGTGGAAACAGCAGCGGCAGGGAGACTGCGATGCAGGATATGGCGGCGAACGGACGGGCCCTGAAGGTTCTGAGCGACGCACACGTGCGCACCTATCAAGAGCAGGGGTTTCTCGGTCTCGATGCGTTTGTCCACGGCGAATGGCTCGCCAAACTTCAGGACGTCACCCAGCGCATGATCGAAGAAAGCCGCGGCGTCACCGAGTCGAACGAGAAATTCGATGTCGAACCAGACCACACGCCGGACACGCCCCGCCTGCGCCGTTTAATGAAGCCGCAGGACCATGACCCGGTCTACACCGCGTTTGCCATGAACGGCCCGATCGTCGATATCGCCGAGGACCTGCTAGGGCCCGACCTGAAATTTCACCACGGCAAGCTGAACTTCAAATGGTCAGGGGGCGGCGCGGAAATCAAATGGCACCAGGACATTCCGTTCTGGCCGCACACCGCCTACAATGTTTTGACGATCGGTGTTGCCCTCGACGACATCGACGATGAAATGGGACCGATGGGCGTTGTTCCCGGCAGCCATAAGGGCCCAGTCTACGATCACTACAACCGCGAAGGCAACTGGTGCGGCTACATCGATGACGCCGACGTTGCACAAATCGATATCGACAAAACCCATTACCTGAAAGGGCCGGCCGGCAGCGTTACGGTTCATCATTGCCGCTCCGTTCACGGCTCGCTGCCGAACAATCATCCAACGCGCGCGCGGCCATTCCTGCTGTTTGCCTATTCGGCTGCCAATTGCCTGCCGCTGATGCCGCACAACCAGCAAAGCAAGTATGATGGCGCGATCGTTCGCGGCCGTCATCCAGACTACCCGCTGTTCGAAGGCGAGCCGTGCAAGCTTCCACCGATGCGCTCGAAGATGTCGCGTTCCATCTTTCAGGCGCAGCAGGGTCGATAGTTTTCGCAGTGGCATGACGCCTGTCCGGGCGGCGAAGAGCGGGCGCAGCGCATACATCCTCGTCGTCTTCCGAAGCAGGCCGCCGCTGCCTTGACATCATGGGAGCCTCGTGGCCTCCAACATCACACGGACACGAACGTCGAGGCCGAGCATATTGCTATCTGAAAACCCCTTGCTGCCGACCCCGAACGCGAGACGGTCAATCGAAACTTCGCCACCGGCCGCCGCGTGCGTGCCAGAGATCGTCAGCTTAAACGGTAGCGTCAGTGGCCTGGTCTGTCCCGCCAAGGTCAACTCTCCGCGCGCCTCATAAGCATTGGTTCCGGTGTTGGTAATCGCCCGAGATATAAAACGGGCCGTCGGGTGGTCGGCGGCATTCAGGAAATTGGATGATACGGCCTGCGAGCTTACGCTGCCCAGTGCCAGACTGGCGACGTCAATCGCGACATCGATACGTGCTGCTGGCAAGTTGTCCGGATCAAGGACGATCGTCGCGGTCCAGCTTTGAAAGTGCCCCGCGATTGGTTTCCCCGACTGTATGATCTGGATTTCCAATCGGCTTTTGTCTTTGTCGACCTGCCATCCCGATGCCGCCGACCCGGCTGGACGAGCGCCGGCTTGAGCCGACACGCTCCCAGATGATTCTCCTGGCGCTCCTCCAGTGACGTTGAAGACGGCCGCACAACCGAGAACGACAAATGCGAACATTGCGATGATCGCTGGCAGCCACCGCGGCCGTGGCGCGGAATCGGACTTTGTTACAGGAGCGTCAGCCCGCTCGAGGTCAATCAGGCCAGGAACCATCCGCCGCAACGTGTCGTCACGGTCGATCACCGCATGTTTGATCGCGCCGCCGACATGAAGAAGAAGACAGGCCCCGAGCAACACACCGGTCAGAAAATGCGCCGCCTGATAGACGGCCGCCAGGCCAGGATCTTTGCCGACGAATGGCAAGCCCTGGGCGAATGGCCACCAAATCGGAGCAAAGCCTTCCGTGGCCGAATGATAGAGCCAGCCCGTGAGCGGCATGGCGATGATTGCGCCGTACAGCATCCAATGGACGGAGCGGGCGGCGAGGCTCTCCCATTTCCTGTCAACATTGAGGAGTTGCGGATGCGGCTGAAATACCGTCCAGGCAACCCGCACCACCGCGATCAATAAAGCTGTCACGCCGAGGGTTTTGTGCAGTGAATAATACCAAGACTTGCCAGCCGCTTCGGCTGCCGTGTCTGCCGGCAATTCATGCATATAGATCCCGAGCGGAATGAGGATCAGGATCAGCGCGGCCATCACCCAGTGAATCAGCTGAGTGATCAGCCCGTAGCTTGCCCGCGTGTTGTATAGCATCGTGAAATTCAGATCTGCCGCAATAGCAAGCGCCCGATCTCCTCGCAGGAATATCGGGTCCGCTTGCAACGAGACTCATGACCAGCCATCTTCGGCCTATTTTATTCGATCCTTCATCTCGGTCACGATCGTGATTGCGATCGGGCCGGTAGAAAATCCGCCGACCTTGAAAGCCTGATGGTCAATCTTGGTCGTCGCTGAAAAGGCGACCCATTGGCCTTTGTAGTATTCGAGCACGGCCGCTACCGGATGCGCACCGCGATGTGTCAGGCTTGTTTTCAAGACGACCGGCTTGGTCACGCCATGAATTGTCAAATCGCCGGTCACATCAGCTGTCTTGTCGCCCGTTTTCTTCACGGCGGTGCTCACGAACGTGATCTTGGGATACGTTTCGACTTCGAGGAAATCTTTGCTTCTCAGGTGATCGTCGAGTGGACCAAAACCCGTTGAGACGCTGGCCGCATCGATCTCTACATTGAGCTTGGAGTTCTCGACATTATCCGGGTCGAGCACCAGCTTGCCACTTACTTTGGTGAACTCTCCACTTTGCATGGACACACCTGCGTGGTTCCACCCAAAGCGGACTTCGGTGTGTCCTTGATCCGTGTAATACGTCTCCGCCGCGATCGCGACCAGAGACGAGCCCAAGACGGCCACTACCAACGCGGGCACCATCAGAATCGATGCGAACTTCATGCTACTACTCCCATAAATGTGACGCGAGAGGACGATGAATTGATGATATTAGATGAAAGTGCATCTATATTGATCGACCGCGAATGGCAATGCAAAGCGATGATGCTTCACCAAAACGTGAAACAATGACCTACCCGACTGAAGACGAGACGGCACTTTGGGTGGCGCTCAATTTTGCCCAACGCGCCATCTATCGACAGATCGACTCGGCGCTCAAATTAGCGGGTCTGCCACCGCTCCGCTGGTATGATGTCCTGTGGTCGTTGGAGCGGGCAGGCGATGATGGTCTGCGCGCGTTTGAATTAGAGAAGATGCTGATCTTCGAGCAATCCAATCTGTCACGGTTGCTCGGCCGGATGGTCGGCGAGAAACTGGTGCGTGAAGCCGTTTTCAAAGATGACCGCAGAGGAAAAGTGCTGCGCATCACCGCGATGGGCCGGCAGGTGAGGACACAGATGTGGCAGATCTACGGCCCCCTCATCCACGAGCACATGGCCAAGATCAAGAAGAGCGACGACCAGAGAAGAACCGCGCGAACTTTGCAGTCCCTCATCGTCCCTGAGACGTAGCGGCAGCCTTGGTTCGAAATCGCAATTTTCCAAGACTGCAGAATCAAGCAAACGCGCCTCGAGAGTGGCTATCGTAGGCTACGGCATCAGCTTCAGCAGCCCCGGCAGATCCGCCATATCATCAAACGGCGTTGCACCGGCTTCGATCAGTTGCTCCGGCGGTGTTTCAGCACTGTAGCCAAAGCATCGCATGCCGGCGGCACGAGCCGCGGACGCACCACTATAGCGGTCCTCGATGACAACCGCTTCGTCGGGCGTCACGCCCATCGTTCGGGCCGCGTGCAGGAACAGCCCGGGCGCCGGCTTTGCATGCTCCATCCCGATGACGTGCGGTGAGAAAATTCGCCCTTCGAGCCGGTGCCATAATCCTGACGGCGTCAGCGTGATTGTCATTTTTGCCATTGGGCCATTCGAGCCAACGCAATAGGGAACGGCGTCCGCGTCCAACCCATCGAGCACATCCAGAACCCCTGGGATGACGCTCACGCCTTCGGCCAAGCGCGCAAACAGCTCCTGGTAGATTTCATCGG